>JAISWY010000348.1 GCA_031270925.1 Candidatus Symbiothrix sp. | reverse complement strand
GGTAATGAATGGCTTATTACCGGTAATGAATGATAAATTACCGGTAACGAATGGCTCATTACCGGTAATGATCAAATATGACTATCTAAAAGTTATATCCAAAGGCCTTTCATATAATCCCCCCTTCGTTATATTTCTGATTGTTGGGAAGATTTCCTTGGCCGACGCCTTTCTCCATCAGCATTTTCAATTCCTCCAAATGCGATTGATAGATTTGGCGCGGGGTTGCTTTGTATTTTTTGCACAATGATGCCGCCATTCCGACTACTTCGCCCATCATGCCGGTCGTTCGCATCACACGCACGGTACCTAAGGCCACATGGCTAACGCTGATGTTGCGCCCTGCCATAAACAAGTTATTGATATTGCGCGAATACAAACAGCGATACGGCACGGAATAAGCTTGGATGAAGATGTGTTCGGTGGCCGCCTTAAATTCCTTACCGGGAAAATGTGCCGAATTAATGGAATCGGGAAAATGCAAATCGATACTCCAAGTGGTTGTAAATGAGGCGTCTTCGTGGAATACGTTTTTGTATATGTCGTCTTGTTTGAGAATATAATCGCCCAATAAGCGGCGCGATTCGCGTTTTCCGGCGATATAGGCTACCCAATCCAGATTCAAGTTGGCGTATTCCTTGTTGTCTTTTAGATGGTTTTTCAAAAAACTCCAATTGGAAAAAACGACCAATAAGCCGTAATCGCGGATGTATTCGAAATCGTTGATTTGATCGAAATTCATGCCTGTTTCCCAAGTCCACTCGCCCATGGTAACACGCTCGCAATTGGTTTCGGTAAATTCGATGCCGTATTGAAATTCGGGGAATTTGACTTTGCCGACGGCCGGCTTCGAATACCATTGTACGGACGAACCCATAGTCAATTTATCGCCTTTTTCGGGAGCAATGGCTTCGTTAAATTCATCGCGGCCTTCCCGTCCCATCCGGAAATCGGCGCCGGCCAAATAACCGAGAGTACCATCGCCGGTGCAATCGGAAAAACAAGGCGCCGAGAAGCTAAGTTCTTCGCCCGTTTCGATGTTTTTAGCGGTGATGGATTCGATGTGTTGTCCCGAAGTTTTTACTCCGTTTAGTCGATAGTTAGTAAAAAGACGGATGTTTTTTTCTTGTAAAACGAGTTTCATCTTTTTGTCATCTTCGTAAAAATCAGCGGGTTGAGCGTTTCCTCCACGCGAAGGACCCAATTCTTTTATCAGTTCGCCGAGTTTAGGATATTTTCCGGTTTCGATTTTTCCGCCTAAGTGGACACGGATTTCCGAACTGTTGTTGCCTCCCAAAACCAGTCGGTCGTTGATTAAAGCGACACGGCAGCCCAAGCGGGAAGCAGTTATGGCGGCACAAATTCCGGCGATTCCTCCACCGGCGACTACCAAATCGTATTCGCCTGCATCGGTCGGATTTTTGGGCAAATTCAGCATTTTTTTGCGGAAACCGGCTTGTGCTTTCGCTTCCGAAGGCGGAATATCGCTCGCGTCGGTTGTCAGCCAAATAGCGTCGCACCGTCCGTTGAAACCGGTTAAGTCGTGCAAGGCAATGCGGGCGGTTCCTTGTTTCAGCATTATTTGGCCGGCTTTTTGCCAAAGCCATTGTTTGCCTTCCGTTCCAAGCTTATCCGAAACGGTTTTGTTATTGATGCGAAGAGCAAATTTTCCGGGGCCGGCGCCATTGTGCCAAGGCGATGTCCAATTGAAAGTCCGTACATAGACATGATATAAACCGGACGCGGGAATGTTCGCTTCGGTGCTTGCATCGGCTACCGGTTTGCCCAATCCATGCGCCATCAGGTAGGGCGAACCCATCAAATCCATGAATTGCTGGTCGAGCGCCCAGCCACCTTTGTTTTTGAAACTTTCGGCTTCGATGAGGAGATTGATCGCTGGAGATAATAGGCTGTTTAACAAGAATAATGCAAATAGAAGTAGTTGTTTCATGACAATTATGTTCTTAAAAATTATCGACAAAAGTAAGCAATTTTTTCGAATTTCGGTAACGAATCTTTATATTTGCGTCATGGCTTTGTTATATTACCATCGTACCTTTGCCGTCACAAAAATATTACCGAATGATCTCTGATTTTCAAAAAACACTCAAGGAAGAATTGGATACTTTTCTGCTTGCCCAACTGATTAAATTTCCTCACAACGAAACGCTGAAAATAGATTTGCACTGCCACGATTGGAATAGCGATGTTCCCGACGAATTGATCGGTCGTATCCTTGATGTGCCGGAAACATGGCTACCGAGCGAAAAGCTAATAAAAAACCTGCAGCGCAACGGTTGCAATGCGCTTACGATTACCAATCACAACAACGCCCGCTCGTGTTACGAAATGCAGGAAAAGGGTTTCGATATTCTGACGGCCGCCGAATTTAGCTGCATGGAACCCTATTTCGGCGTTGGCATCCACGTCTTGGCTTACGGTTTCACGCCCGAACAGGAAATGAGGCTCGACAAACTCCGCAAAAACGTTTATTCGTTTCAACAATATGCCTGCGCCAATAATATCCCGACGATTTGGGCGCATCCTTTGTACCACTATTCGGTCAAGAAAACGCCGCCCGAAGCCTTTTTCAACAAGATGCTGCTTATTTTCGAGCGTTTCGAGGCGCTGAACGGACAACGCGATACATGGCAAAACACTTTGGTCAAGGAATGGATCGAGCGGGTTTCGTCTTCCGAAATCGATCAATACGCGAAGGAGTTTAAGA
>JAISWY010000284.1 GCA_031270925.1 Candidatus Symbiothrix sp. | reverse complement strand
GTCTGGCATGGGAATCCAAAAAGGATGTTAATAGAACAGCTTTATCCGGGCGAACAGGATTATATTGACCATTTCAATCATATATTGCCTGCATTTAAGGATAAGAGATACTTTTGCGTGGATGGCAAACCCTTGTTGATGGTGACTAATTTGATGGATATTCCGGATTTGTCGTTATTTGTGAATACATTTCGGCGTTTAGCCAAAGAAAACGGACTGAAGGGGCTGCATTTGGTCGCGACCAATGTTGATCCCGATTGGGATTTGCACAAACACGATTTCGATGCCGTAACCCTGGCAACGCATCTTGATCCCGCATATTATAAATACGCCAATTTTTTCGCGAAGCTATACAGGCGCATTAAGGAAAGTCGATATTCTCCGTATAAAAAAATATTCAAAAAACCGAACCGGGTTTTTAATCATAAAAACTTGATTCAGAATTATAAAGAGAAAATTAATCCAAAGAATCTATACTATCCGACCGTGATTCCGAATTGGGATAATTCTCCCCGCAGCGGAATGGATGGTTTTATACTGTGTGGAAGCACGCCTGAATTATTTAAAAAAGCGTTGATGGGGGCAAAAAAAGAAATTGAGGAATACGATGATGAGCACAAGATTATTTTTATTAAATCATGGAATGAATGGGCGGAAGGGAATCATTTGGAACCCGATTTGAAATACGGACATGCATATTTGCAAGTTGTCAAAGAGGTTTTGGAAGATGGAAAAGATTCATGAAAAGAGGGTTTGTGTGAGAATGTTTGAAATTGGAATAGCATCGTAAGTTCAATTAATAAATGCAACTGGAGTAAGAAAAAAAACCTATTAAGTTATCTTGAACCATAAAAAAATATGAAATTATCAACCTTTCCTATCTTTAAAAATATCTGGTCGATGCTACGCCTCAGAAAAACTTTGTGCAGACACCAAGAAGTTGCGGATTTCTGGCATCCCGTTATAAATGAATATTTTCAAGGAAGAATTGAAAAGTACGACCTTCGTCCGAAAAAGCCCATCCCCGACAACAAAGTCATTTGGCAATACTGGGGCCAAGGTTTCGCCAAAGATAATCTGCCGGAAATCGTCCAAATCTGTTTTGATTCGGTAGATAAATACAAAGGCGATTATGTGCTTATTCGCCTGAGCGACGATACGGTGGGGGATTATATTGATTTCCCGGATTTCGTATGGGAAAAATTAAGGAACAATATAGAATTTACAAAAACCTTCTTTTCCGATTTGCTTCGCGTGGCATTGCTCAATGTTTATGGCGGTGTTTGGCTGGACGCCACGGTATTGCTGACCGCGCCCCTTCCCCCAAAATATGCGGAATGGAATTATTTTATGTACCAGCGCGACGATGCCGAACCGGACAAAAAGTATTGGGAAAGCATGTATGCTTATTATTGGAATTGGAAGCCGGAGTTTAAGGTTAAAATGCTGACCAGCATCTTTTTTGCCCGAAAGGGTAGTGAAGTGATTCAGACACTTTTGGATTTGATACTCTATTATTGGAAAACGCAGGATCATATTTTGGATTATTTCTTTTTCCAGATACTGTATAACGAATTGATGGAGAGCGAATTGAAAGATGCGAGGTGCCCGTTGGTAAGCGATGTGTTACCCCACTACCTGCAAACAAAAGTCAATAACGAATCTTATCCGATAACGATGGATGAGGCATTGAAGAAGACGAGCATCCATAAAATGGCGTATTATCAGCCGGAGGCATTGGAAAGACTGAAATTGGTGTTGGACAGCAAAAATATAAAAGCATGACACTGAAAGGATACATGAACGTGGACGGTTACGAGATGCCATCTCGTTTTAGTGTGGGGTATTGGATTGAGCAATATGTGAAATCCGAACAATACTATGTGCGGGCTTTTGTCCGCAGCCTTCGCGCTGAGGAATATTTTACGTTCGTGAAACCCAATAAATGGCTGAAATATTACTACCAGCGCAGGAAAAACCTGTTGGGAAGCCGGCTGGGTTTTTTCATTGCCTCCGGGTGCTTCGGCACGGGGTTGAAGATATACCACTATGGTTCCATCATCGTGAACCCGAAATCGCGCATCGGCAAAAATTGTACATTGCATGGCAACTGCTGCATCGGCAGTAAAGGTGGTTTCCCCGACGATTCGCCCGTTATCGGCGACAACGTGGACATTGGGCAGAACGCGCAGGTGCTGGGCGGCATCACAATTGCCGACGGCGTGAAAATTGGGGCTGGTGCCGTAGTAACAAAGTCGGTGTTGGAAAAGAATGTAACGGTGGTGGGAGTGCCGGGGAAAGTGATTGGGAAATAAATTTTGGAAAAAGGCAGTACGCCTGTTTAATAAAGAAAGTTTCAAAAAGAAGCCATCAACGGTGTTTCACTATTCTTTTCCGAAATGCTCGTTCAAGTAGGCGCTGAATATTTCTGCCCCCATATAATTCAAAAGCGGGATTTTGTCATGACAACTGTCGGGCACCGCAAAATCGCTGTAATCATAAAAAGGAATATCGCTGAAATACTGTTGATGATATGCCGCAACATCCTTGCGATAGCCATATTTTTCGGGTTGGTAAGACGGGCAATTTATCAGACAGAAAGTAACGTTATGTTGCTCGCACAATTCCGCCATTTTGCGGAGATGCGACAGTGCAATTGACGAGCATACCAGCACGGAGTCGGTCGTTTCATTCGCCCTCGATTGTAACTCTTGTGGCAATGAGTGGCGGTCGAGAAAGAGATAAGCCCCTATATCCACGACGGCTGGACGATGGGCTAAGACAGAGCGGAACATGGGAATACTGATGTTTTTCGGCAATTGCACAATTAAATTGAGCATCAGTTGTTTATCATTGTCCCAAAAGACCTTCCATTCGTCTGCCCCCATAAAAGGTATCAATTGCCCTTTTACAGCCGGACCGAATAGCCAAACATCTTTCTCTTTGGCGATGTTGTTAGAAGAAAAGGCACACAACACGGTGTCAATCTGTTGCGTCGATGACAGCACCTTCTTTAATTTGCAGTAAGAGAATAAATGATGGGTGGCGCTTTGAGAGATGTTCATGCTGCGCTTAAACAAGTTGTCATCGATTGAGCATTCGGTTGTTGCATCTCCCAAGATGAGGATGTTTTTATTCGCCGGAATGTTTATCGTGGGAGTAGTTATCAAATAGTACGACATACCTATCATCACACTCAGTACTACGAAGATGACAGCACCCCAAAAACACAACCGTCCCAAAAACTTTTTCATGACCTGTTTGCGAATACCTGTTTTTATTTATTGTTTATGTCTTGTTTGTCTGGCGAACTTGCCCGAAAGGAAACCCACGATAGACAGTCGTACAATAGTTGTTGACAAAATTACTGAAATTTATTGTCTTGCCGATGAATTTTGCGAAAAAATTTCAAAGAGATCGAAAAACAACTCAACGCAGATATCTCCAATGGCAAAATACACCACAAATTACCCCTATGAAATGTTAGGATTAAAGAACTGAATCTTAATAAATTAATTGTTAGTTTTAAATGAATGCCCGCATATTTGCCTAATCCACAAAAAAGCATTATCTTCGCAGTCGAAAATACAAATCAGAAGCGTATGGATTCAGTGGATTTTATACGGGAGTTTCCCGGCGAGGCGGGTTGCAAGGCGAAATTTAAGGCGTTTCGCGAACAGGCAGGCGTTGCTTGCCGCCTGTGTGAGTTACAAAAATGAATTTAGGTATATATATGGATAATCATATAGTTTTATATCAAACGGACTAATATTTAATATTCTTTAATAAACGCTGATGCAGAAATCTGAAAAAAGTTTGTACCTTTGCAATTGAAATTCAGTTCAGTATTATGTTGTTCGGATGTATTGATTTCCATTTAGATATGAAAACCATATTGCTGAATTTTTGAAAATTTCATTTTTGCTTTAACCCGCAAAACTTAATTTATGAATATTCATTGTTGATTCGAAAGAAATGCTTTTCAATTCTCTTGATTTTGCTGTATTTATGCCAATTGTCTTCCTGATTTACTGGGCATTACAGAAACATATAAAGGTGCAAAATATTTTCCTGCTCGTCGCCTCGTATTT
>JAISWY010000264.1 GCA_031270925.1 Candidatus Symbiothrix sp. | reverse complement strand
CGCTTCGCTTCATTGGGGGTTATTCTTATTCAGACCTGCGGTCTGTCGCTTCTACTAAACACAGTGTTTTGCAGGTGACTCGTTATGTCTCTATCCCCCAATCGCTTTGCTTCATTGGGGGTTATTTATATTCAGACCTGCGGTCTGTCGCTTCTACTAAACACAGGGTTTTGCAACTGAGCCGAAATCTTTATATTACCCGCGCTTTGAGATAACCGTCTTTCTGCAAAATCTCCAAAACCTTCTGCCGGAAATCGCCTTGAACGATTATTTCGCCGTCTTTGGCCGATCCGCCCACACCGCACTTGGTTTTCAGAAGTTTAGACAAAGTTTGCAAATCGGCATCCGCACCGACAAAACCGCTTATTAAAGTAACTTGCTTGCCTCCTCGATTCCGCTTATCCAACTGAATGCGAAGCGCTTGCTTTGCTTTGGACAGTGTTTCCGCTTCTTCCGCTTCGCCGGTTTCGTAGCGAAAATCAGGATTGGTGGAATATACGATGTTCAAACGGTCTTTCCAATCGTTGTTTTTCATATAGACCTACACCGGATGATTTTCAAAATAATCAATAGACATAGTTACAATATCTTCCAAATATTGTGTGGTAACAAATTCAGGACACTTATATTTATTGGCAATATCAAAATAGGTACTTTGTCCCGATGTAATTTGGTTATATTCGCTCAATAATTCTTTTTTATATTTCAGATTAAAGAATAAATCCGAAGTTATAATATATGCCAAAACCTCTGAATTAAAACTTTGCGGAAATTCGTCTGTTTCACTTTTATCTATAGATAATATTCTTTGGCCTTTGTTCGCATTTCGTAGTTGTTCTTCAAACTCATTTATCTCATATTTAGTTCTATGCTGAAAATCTTTCGGAATTTTTGAAAATTCCCAATCAACATATAAATTTGTAATTTCTTTACACAAGGCAAATCGCAACCAACACTGCGTTATCTTTTTACTAACTCCTATGTAAATACAATTATCCTTACGAGTAACCAATGCATACATCGCATCGTTTTCATTATCAAATGTAAACCAATGTATTTCGCAATCATTTGGAAAAGATTCGGATTTATCAACCAAATAAGAACAAACAGACTCTGCCAACAACTTGTAATCTATTCGCAAAATACCCTCTTCATCCATATAAAATTCAGGTGTGCAGTTTTTCAAAATATCATTAGATAAGGCCAAGGCCTCGAAAATACTACCGCCATTATAATAATATTTCATGAATTATTTTGTTTTTGCAGAGTAGAGAATGTGCTTATCGGAAGACTCTCGATACGCTTCCAAAGCAGAAAGGAAACAACAAACATCGCCCATGAGGGCCTCATCGGATACCTTTTTATCAGGAGCCACTAAAAAACGAAAATAGGAATAATTTCCTCTTGATAACAGCGATTCTAATTTACGCCGATTTTCCTCTGACTTTAGAGGTTGAACTTCTACATCACTCATAAAATTACATTCAAACCATTGATTAGACCATTTTTTGCTTTGAAAAGCGCAAAGTTAAATATTATTTACCAAAATAGATGTTAATAATGGCGTTATTTGCACAAATAAATGTTAATAAAATCTAAAAAACAGCTTATAACCTCTTTTTTAACAGAGTATTAAGTGATTTTTCAATGTATAAAAAGAATACTACAGTAATTTTAAAGCGTTTTTAATAATCTGCTCGACAGTCTCCGCCGGATTGTCTTTCACAATTTTATTGACGGTTTTTTGTGCCGCCGGCTGGTTGAATCCCAACATAACCAAAGCCGCAATCGCTTCTTGCGCCGTTTCGGATGCGGGAAATGCTAAACTCGGCGCTTCGGACGGACTTTCGCCCGGCTTCACTTTATCCTTCAAATCAATAATGATTCGCTCGGCCGTTTTGCTGCCGATGCCTTTCACTGTTTTCAATGCCGATGCGTTGCCGGTCGAGATAATACCTTCCAATTCATAAACCGAAAGCGACGAGAGCATCATCCGTGCAGTGTTGGCGCCGACTCCCGAAACCGAAATCAGGTGCAGGAACATACTGCGCTCGCGCTGATCGATGAAGCCGAATAATTGATGCGCATCTTCACGAATCGCCTCATACACATACAGTTTGCAATCTTTGGCCTGTGTAAGCGCCGAATAGGTATTCAACGAAATATTGGCCAAATAGCCCAAACCGCCGATTTCGATAACCACCAATGCGGGTGTTAATTCCGTGATTTCTCCTTTGATATAGTCTAACATGATGAATTGAGAATTGAGAATTGAGAATTAGAAATTAATTGAGAATTTCCGATAATTTTGTTTCCAACTCACTTCCTCTCAGGTTTCTAGCGACAATAATTCCTTCGGGATTCAACAAAAAATTCTGGGGAATTTGGGAAATTCGGTACATCTGTGCAACTTCGTTTTTCCAACCTTTCAAATCCGAAACTTGCGGCCATGCTAATTGGTCTTTTTCGATGGCGCGTTTCCAAGCTCCGGCATCGCGATTATCTAACGAAATGCCTAAAATCTCGAAGTTTTTGTTTTTGTAGCGTTCGTAGGCCCGGCGCAAATTGGGGTTTTCCTGACGACAGGGGCCGCACCAACTCGCCCAAAAATCAATCAAAACATATTTTCCTTTGAAATCGGAAAGGCTTATGGGATTGCCGTTTACATCGTTTTGCGTAAAATCGGGCGCGGGCGAACCGATAGCCATTGAACCGGATAACGATATTCGACGATTCAAGCTTTTACCTGATGCCGAATTTTGTAAATCGGCCGATAATCCATTAAATAAATTTTTGATTAACAAGGCGTTATTCGGATCGGTTTCCATTTCGCCCAAAAGCATCAAACTCAAATGCGATTGCGGATGCGTTTTCACAAAATCGACCATCAGCTGTTTCGGTTGTGCCTGCAAATGGAAATAAAGCGTTTGAAGCGAATCGATATATTGCTCATTAGCCAACTGTTCGGGTAAAGCATTTTGTGCTTCTTCGACTAATTGGTTCATTTCTTGTTGTACGGCCGTCCATGCTTCGTCTAATTCTCGCTTTTCGGCATTGAGGATAGAACCGCTCAACACAGCATTTTGCAAAAAATCCGGACTGTTGATTTCGATTTTTTCGGATGTCAAAATAAACAAATATGTTTGTTCATAACGTTGTCGCTGATTGATTTCGCCGCCTTCGGGAAGCAAAACCAAGCGGGCGTTGAGCGGTTCCTCTATTTTTCCGGTAAATGAAAATTCGCCGTTCGTCAGAGCGGCTGTTTGAGACATAACATAGTCATTTTCAATGTATTGCAAGACAATTACGGCCGGCGTGCTGTAACTGCCGATTTTTCCTTTCACGTTAAAAACGTTGTTTTCCTTTGCACAAGCCCCGAAAGCAACGAGGCAGCAAAGCAGGAGATGAACTTGTTTCATTTTATTTTTATATTTTTGTTTTATTAAATTCCCAACCATTTTTTCGCTTCATCGATCGAAATATTGCGTTTTTGTGCATATTTCGCTAACTGGTCATTATCAATTTTTCCCAAATAGAAATATTGCGATTGCGGATGTGCAATGTATATTCCGGCAACGGAAGCAGTCGGTAACATCGCGCCGTTAGGCGTTAATTCGATGCCTATTTGATTCATATTAAGCAATTTATCGATAGTAAAATTCAACGACAAATCGGGATGCACCGGATAACCCGATGCCGGACGAATGCCTTGATAGGGCGCTTTCAACAATTCTTCGGGAGTGTAAGATTCATCAGGAGCATATCCCCAATATTCTTTGCGGACTTTTTCGTGCAGGAGTTCCGATATAGCTTCCGCTAAACGGTCTTCCAAGGTTTGCTCCAAAAATTGTTGATAGGTATCGTCGGAATGTTTGCAGCTGCAAGAGCAATCGTGCGATGCCGATGGATGTCCGGCTGTGGCGGCGAACAAGCCGATGTAATCGCCTTCGGGACGGATAAAATCGATTAATGATTTGTAAGTGTCATCTTCCCTTTCTTCTTGTTGGCGTAAAAACGGTAGCTCATGGCGGGTTTGCAAATCGTTAATAATCAAGCTTTCATCGTCCACTCGCACCGGATAAAAACCGATAACGGCTTTGACTGTTCCTTTATCGTTTTCCGCCCAGTGTTGCAGCGTTTGCTTTGCATCCAACAATAATTTTTGAGCTTCTTGAGCCTTGTCGTCAGTCTCGGAAACTGAAGCATTGGCATATTTTACCGGCAATTTCCAAGCCGCCAAAAATGCCTTCCAATTAATATAAGGTATCAAATCTTTGATGGCGATGTTGTGAATCGTTTTTACGCCTTCGGTTTTGGGTTTTGGGTTTTGGATTGTGGCGTGGTCGATTTTTAGGGTGTGTTGTCGGACATAATCCAATGATTTTAATGATTTTAAAGCCTTTAAAGATTTTCTTAATTGCTCGTATTGTTGCTTGATTTGCTCGGTGTAAGCCTTTCTTGTTGCCGGATTCAACAGTTGATTGATTACCGGAACAGCCTGCGAAGCATCGCCCACCTGCACAACGGCATTATTGTATAAGGGTTCGATTTTCAACGCAGTATGGAGTTGGGAAGTGGATGCGCCGCCAATTAAAAGAGGCATTCTCAATCCGGCTTTTTCCATTTCGGCGGCTACGATAGCCATTTCCGACAAACTCGGCGTAATCAATCCGCTCAAAGCAACGGCATCTACATTGTATTCTTGCGCTTTGCTGACAATATCTTCAGCCGGAACCATCACGCCCAAG
>JAISWY010000253.1 GCA_031270925.1 Candidatus Symbiothrix sp. | reverse complement strand
GTAACAAGCATATAATCGTCTGTTTCGGCGATACCTTTTTTCATTGTTACATAAATAGAAGGATCGAAAACCCATGCTTGATGATCCCAGCCTGAAAATCTGTATTGTTCGGTTTGGGTTTCAACAAACGAAACAGGCGACCACGCTCCGTCTTTATAAACATATTCGTCGGCGGCATTCGCTGTAGCAGAAGTTTTGTAAACCATGACTTTAATATCGCCCGATTGTGCATAAGGAGCTTTCTGTTGCAAAAGTATAGGCAAATATTGGGGCGCATCGGCAACAGCAATCTCGGTTTTTCCAATCTTCTGATAATCTTCTTCGGCAAGTTGATAGAAATCTTTATCAATATTGCTCCATACCGCGTTTTCGAATTTGAAATAACCGAAGCGGGTTTCTTTTTCGCTAACAGCAGTTGAAATATCGGTATAAGAAATATTTACATTATCAAGTTGATAAGTAGTTGAATTACCGCTTCCGCTTGTTCCGGTATAACAAAAACCGATGTATTGTGTTGTTCCTGCAAAATCCGACAAATCAATCTCGCCCGACGGCATAAACGGCGTGTAACTTCCAGAAACAATGTCGTCCGTTTCGGCAAGATGCCAACCTTCGAGTTTGGTTTTGTTTGCCGTTACGGGATTGTCGCTGTCAAGCGCATACACTTCAAAAACGGTCGAGGCATTAAAATATCCGCCAGCAGTTTCAAACGAGAGTTTTGAGCCATCGCGAATGTCCACAGCCGGCGAAACCGCCCACATTTTTTGAAGATCGCCGGCATTTACATCCGGATTAGAAGAACGGTGTGCCGAAAACTGCACATAATTATTGCCTGAATATGCGCGAATATCGGGTTGCAACACGCCTGTTTCCGTAACGCCTTTCCAAGCTTTGGCATCTTCTTGGTCGCTGAAATATTTATCCGTTCCGGTAGTTGTAAAACTGTTGAAATTTTCATCTAACTGTGGTACAACCGTTTCATTTTGCCCCGGTTCGGTATCGGAATATTCATATTCCACAATTTTCACATCGCCATCCAAGGCCTTCGGATATTTGCCGGCAAGCAAGTCGGGAACAATCGAATTTGCAGGTTTCGACGGCGTCAGCGCACCAACGGTAGAAACACCATCCCAAATCTGAGTATAATTATCAGATGTCAGTTTGTAAAATCCTGTTGAGCCGTTTTTGTAAGCGAAAGTAACTTTTACTGCCGAGTTTTTGCTTGCGCCGGGATATTTGACTTTCAACAGAGAAGGCAGATATTGCATAGCCGGATAATCAACCGAAAAAATTTTGTTTTTGCTCAATGCCGTAGCAGTCAGCGAGTCGGCAGCGTTTTTATTTTTCTTCAATTCCGTTGCAATAATTGCAAAATCTTCATTTACAACGGTATATTCGAAAGTAACAGCTTCTGTTTTATTGACGAGTTCGTCCAAACCGTCGAAATCCTTATGGTAATCGCAGGCTGCGAAAACAAGCATGGCGATTACAACTGTGAAAAATATATTTTTTCTCATTTTATAAAAATTTAATATGTTAATGATTAAAATTTAACTTTCAGACTTACCGAATAGGTACGACCAAAGCCGTATATTACCGAAACGCCGTTTTTCCATTCGTCGGGTTCGGCTGTTGTAGGCGTTAAATCTTGTGCATCTGCGATATACTCTTGGTTGAGCAAATTATCGATGTTACCGTAGAGCGTAGCGTCGAGTCCGCCGATTTTGAAACGGTAATTGGCATTAAAGTCGAGAATGCCGGCCGCGGGGATTTTCCAAGGAGTAATGTATGTTGTTTCTCCACTGTTTGCCGAAATTTTAAAGTCGGCATAGTTGTCGGCGTACCAATGAAAATCAAGTCCTGTATTGAAGTTTTTAAGCAATTCGTATTGAACGCCCAAAAAGGCGGTTGTCTGCGCCGAATTGCCCACTTTCACGTTTTCGAGGTTCATAATTACGCGATCGTGGTCGGTCGAAAATTCCGCAATCGGATTGTCGTTGGCATCAATCGGTTTGCCGCTTTTATTTACCGGTTGCCCGTCTTTACTATATACATATCCCGAAGCGTTGTTAATCCAGCGCCAGTCGCCAAGCGAAAGCATCCCTTTTATTTCCAATCTTTTAATTGGTTTAGCCACAACTTCGAGTTCGATACCCTGATGCAGCGCATCAATACCCGTCAAGTTTACAACAGGGTCGTTTTGGCCGTCTCCGAGTGTGCGAATCGTTGTTCTGTCGAGCCAGTTTGTGCGATAAAGGTTGAGATTTGCCGTCAAATATTGAGAGCGGAAACCGTAGCCAAGTTCAATCGAAAATACTTTTTCATTTACAGCGTCCTTATTCACAACATTACTTCGATGAATGTTGGTAAAATAACCACCGCTCATAAACGGCGCACGCGAAATGTAACCGATATTGGCAAACACGTTGTGCAGTGGATTCAAATTATAATTGGCGCCGCCTTTTGCCGTATAGCCCAAGAAATTTCCGACAGCCGATTTTTCGTTATTAAGATAAAAATGGTCGATTTTCCAGTACGAACTGTTCGACAGCGAACCCGAAACAAAAACATTCAGTGCGTTTTTTGAATATTCAGCTTGTGCAAAAACACCTTCTTGGGCAACGTAACCGGTATTATCGCGATACACAATGTCGCCTTCGCGCAGACGGGCATTGGTGTAGGCGGGATCATTGCGGCGCGAGTTGAGTAGGTTGGCGCGGTCGGGATCAATAAAAAATTCGCCGCCCATCAAATCCACAATTATCGCATCGTGCATACCTTCGTAATACCGCATATCAATACCTGTATAAAGGTCGATATTCTGAATTTTAGTAGTATAAGTCGAAAGCAAGCCATACCAGTTGTGTTCGTTGCGCGAACTTGCGATAATCGCCTGCGAACCGTTGGGATTAGCCGCGTTATCGGCTTCCAGTTGGGCGTAATCCATATAACCTTCGATAGTGCGGTATTTAGTGTTCAAAACCCCATTTGTTGTTCCGTAAAGGTCGTTGCTGTTGTTGCCACGCGCTCCGTATCCGCCGCCACGTCCGATAGAAGTGTACAATGCGGTCGAAATATTTGATTTTTCGTTGATGTCCCACAAATGGTTGAGTGAAATTTGCGGTTTGTGGTAGTAGTTATACGATGCGGTTTTGCGTTGTCCATTGTTGGCAAACCCGTAAGAAGGGTTGTAGCGGTATCCGTCTTTTTTGGTTTGCCAGTCGGAAATAAACAATTTGTCGCCATTGTAGCGTTGGTTGTGCCATTGCGGAGCGCCGAAAGCGGTCAGCGAAAGTTGCTGGCTTGTGCCGATTCGTTTTGCAATGTTGAAGAAATAGGAATATCCTTCAAATTCGGTTCCCTGAATATAGCCGTTGCCCGACGTTTTTGCGCCAAGTAAGGTTATCGCCCAACCGTTGTCCATCAAACCGGTAGAAACGCTGAACGATACTTTATTGTAGCCGTCATTCCCCATCGCGTATGAAACCGCACCGCCTTTTTTGGCGTCGGTACTTTTTGTAATGATATTAATAGAACCGCCCACCGAAGGAGCGGAAACTTTCGACGCTCCCAAACCGCGCTGCACCTGCATCAAACGAGTAACGTCGCCCAATCCGGCCCAATTGCTCCAATACACGCCGCCCCATTCCATATCGTTCATCGGAACACCATTGACCATTACGGCAACGTTGGCCGATTCAAAACCGCGCAAGTTGATACGCGAATCGCCGAAACCGCCGCCCTGCTTGGTAGCATACACGCCCGGCGTTGAGTTCAAGATTTCGGGAAATTCTTTTGTTCCAAGTTTTTCCTCGATAATCTGCGGTGTGATGCTCGAAAGCGCTACCGGCGTTTGGCGTTCAACGGCGATAGAGGAAGTGATAATCACGTCGTCCAACGCGAAAGCGTCGGATTCCATCGCGATGGTTTTCAAATCCACCGCCCCTGTTTTAATTCCTTTCAGAACGGGTTTATAACCGACATACTTGAAAGATAGAGTTTCATTTCCCGCTGTTTCGATAGTAAACATTCCATCCAAATCGCTGACGGTGCCTCGTGTAGTGCCTTGCACGCTAATCGAAACACCCACCAGCGGCTCGCCCGTTGCGGCGTCCGTTAATTGTCCTTTTACGGTAGTTTGGGCGGCCGCAGCGAAAGCCCAAAACAAAGTTGTTACCAAAAAAGTAACCCTTTTCAACTGTCTGATTTTCATAAATTTATAATTTAGAATGAATGAAATTGATGTGTATCTATTATTGATAGATGTAAATAAGGAGTGCAGCCAAATGTTCGGCGGCCTTCACTAAACTCCGTTCCAACAAGGGTTTATAATGATAGACATATTCGTAAGCTTTCTCGGTTTCCCCAACAGAAGCGTATATTGTTTGCGTATTGGTGTAAGTTTCCCAAGCCCAATCGAGAATAGTGTTTTCATCTCCGTCGAACGGAATATTTTGCAAGGAGTTTACCCGCATCAAATGCGTTGCATATTCGGTATAACTTAGTTTTTGGAAATTAATCAATCCGCTATCCCAAAGGCTGTGCAGATTCGATTTATTGCGAAACCATGTGATTTGAACCGTGTTTCCGCCCTTGTCTTCGGCATGTCCCAAGTGCATCGGGCAGTGCATATCTTCCACCAAATGAATCAGCATTTTAAGCATCGCCGTATCGTTGGGAACTTGTTTCAAATAAGCGGTCAGTAAAAGTACCTGATAAATATTTTGCCCGTTATCTTGCTTTACCGCAATAGAATCGAAAGCCGCGCGACTCAATCCGCCGGCAATATTGGTATAATGCCAATTAGAGGTATAATCGTATTGCTTGTCCGACCGAACTTCGTCGCCCCAATTGGAAACCATGGCGACGCTCGCATTGTCGGTAAGCGCGAAGATTTGCGCTTTCGCTTTTTCGTTCAGCAGGCTTTCGCTCATCTCGCCGATGATTCGATGCCCCAAGCTTCCCCATGCGAAAGCCGAGAACGGGCTAGAAACAAAGAATAAACTACTCAAAACAACTGCTACCTGATGCAAATAATTTTTCATATAATTTAATATTTCTTGGCAAAAGTAATAATTATTTCCGAAATAAAAGTTAAATATATATTACAAAATATTGATAAATAATCAAGATCCCTAAAATCAAGATTATAGAAAAATCAGTTCTCCTTCAATATAATTTCGCAATCCGGCAAATTTTGCTTTAATTTGCAGAAAATTTCGAACAAATGAAATCTTTCCTGACAAATACAGGTGTCTTTTTAGTATTGCTTGGCGTATTATTTCTGATTACGCCGTTTTTCACGTCGCTTCAGACCAATGGGTCGCTACTTACCGGTTGGATATTGGTTACAGTCGGGATGATCGTTTATACACTCACAAAAAAATACATCAATTAAAAATCATTTGAAATAAAAATATTATGGCAAAAGTATTTTTTACAGATATGCGCACCAAACCCGGTCGCAATCTATTGGACAAGTTGGAGAGTTTAATTAAACGCGCGGGAATTGAGCAAATTGATTTCAAGGATAAGTTCACGGCCGTGAAAATCCATTTCGGCGAGCCGGGAAATTTGGCTTATATCCGGGCCAATTACGCAGGACGCTTGGTTCGGTTTTTATTGTCGAAAGAGGCCAAGCCGTTTTTGACCGATTCGAATACATTGTATCTCGGTCGGCGCTCCAATGCGATCGACCATTTGGAAAGCGCGTTTGAAAACGGATTCAATCCGATGGTCGTTCCTTGCCCTGTGATTATCGCCGACGGATTGAAAGCCATCGATTACCGCGGAATTTCAATTGATTTGAAGTATTGCAAAACGGCCAAAATCGGCGCTGCCATTGCCGACGCTGATATTATTGTTTCGATGAACCATTTCAAGGGACATGAGCAGGCGGGTTTCGGCGGCGCGTTGAAAAACCTTGGAATGGGTTCGGCCTCGCGCACCGGTAAATTGGAATTACATTCTTCGTCGCAACCGATTGTCGATGAGGAGGCTTGTACGTCCTGCGGGCAATGCGTGCGCTATTGTGCCTCCGACGCAATTCACTTGAACGTCAATAAGAAAGCTAAAATCGATTATGAGAAATGCCTTGGTTGCGGTCAGTGCGTGGCAGTATGCCAATTCGAGGCTGCGCAGCCGGTTTGGGACAATGCAACCGATGTGATGAATTACAAGATTGCGGAATACACGGCGGCTGTTTTGAAGGACAAACCGAATTTCCATATCAATTTCATTATGGATGTTTCGCCGAATTGCGATTGCTGGGCTTGCAATGATGCCGCCATTGTACCGAATATCGGGATTGCCGCATCGTTCGATCCCGTGGCTTTGGATAAAGCTTCTGCCGATATGGTTACGCAGGCGGGTGCCAATTTGAATACCGTTTTGAAAACTCAACACTACGGCGAGTTGCAGAATGTCGATAAATTCACGATGATTCATCCCAATACCAATTGGTTGGCGGGATTGCAATACGCCGAAGAAATTGGGTTAGGAACGATAGATTACGAGTTGATTAAAATATAAGTGAATTTTATTCTGTCCACACTGTAACTGTTTCCTCATCACTCACAAGGGAAGCGCGTCATGTCGAGCGAAGCGTAGCGAAGTCGAGACATCTGATTTACCATTATTATCCCATTACTTGCAACTGAGCCGTTATTGCCATTGAGAGCATTGTTTTACCTCAAAGCTCCTGCAAAAAATCCATCAAATTAACATCCCGCGCCAAATCCAATTTCTGCCGGATACGATAACGACACATCTCCACACTCCGGTACGACACATTGAGCAACGGCGCCATATCTTTCGAGCTAAGCCCCATTTTCAGATAAGCACAAAGCCGCAAATCATTCTTCGTCAGTTCGGGAAAACGCTCTTTCAGTCGTTTGAGATAATTTTCGTAAATCAAATCGAAATTTTCGGCAAATTTTTTCCAATTGTCGTCGCGTTCGATGTTTTGTTTGATCTCTTGTTGCATGATTTTCAATCGTTTACGGATGTTTGGCTGCAATTTTTCGGTATCCGATTTATTCATGTCTTCATGTATTTTTTCAATGATTTTGTTCAATTCGAGCAATATTTCGTTTTTCCGGATCACGTTCATCGTTGAATTAGCTAACTCTTGCGATTTGTGGCGCAGTTCGTATTGCAATTTTTGATTTTTCAGCGATACGATTTCCTTTTCTTTTTCTTGCGTATCGGCTTGAAAAATCTTTTCTTTTTCCTGCATTTCCTGTTCTTTTTGGATTTCCATTTTCCGAGCGCCTTCCGTCGATTTTTTTCTTATGTATCTTATTAACAGTGCAATAATTCCGATTAATAAGAGAGTATAAACCATGATCGCCCACAGGCTTTCATACCACGGCGGCAAAATTGTGAAAGGATAGGAAGTCTCTACTATGTTGGTTGCCAATTCGTTACGCGCCCGCACGAGGAATGAGTAAGTCCCTTTGGGCAGTTTGGTGTACTCTTTGCTGTTGTTTTCCGACCACGCCGACCAATCGGAATCGAAATTTTCCAAACGATAGCTGTAAGTTACCGCACGTTCGTCGCGATATTCGGGCGCTGTGTATTCAAAACGAATCGAGTTATCGCGGTATTTCAATTTTGGAATAGCTTGTTGTTGAGTAAGATATCCCGATAAAAGCGAATCTTTTTCATTGGTCAAAAACACTTTTTGGATCATGATTTGGAACGATTGCGGCAATCCTGTCGATGTTTTGTCGCGCTTACGGTCGAGCCAAGCGAAACCGTTTTCGGTGCTAATCAGAATATTGCTTGAATCGATAGTATTAAAATGCTCAAAACCAATGATTAAATTATTTTTCAGATAGGCGAAAAACGAGGGTTGATCGACTGTATATCGGCCGTTTTTTTGTTTTTTGGGAATATCGAAATAATAGGACGAAATGCACCAAATAACGCCGGTAGGCATTTATTTCAAGCGCACCGCATGGGGATGTATGCCGAAGCGTTCTTCGTAATCTTTGGCATGTTCCATACGGTCGCTCACGGGATTATAACGGAAAAACCCATCGTTGCCCGAAACGATGATTTCGCCGTTGATTTTGACTAAAACATAGTTCTGGTTAGTCGAGAGTCCTTTTCCGGCGCCGAAATGCTCGACTGAAAAATTGCTCATTTCCGCATCGAAAGAGAGTTTGGAAATACCTTTCATCCAATGGCAAAACCAGATATTTCCGGTGGAATCTTCTTCAAACATTCCGCCCGATTCGTTGAAACCTTTGAGGTGCCGGACAAATTTCCAACTTCCGCTTTCTTTTTTCAGTAGAAAGAATCCGCTGTACGACGAACCTAAAACGTAATTCGGATGTTTTTGTAATTCAATGAATTTCCATGTACCGTTGATTTCTTTGATTCGTTCCGCCACACCGTTTTTGAGGATAAATCCACCTTGGTCGGCGCCGCAAAAAAGCGTGTTTTGTATTTCCGTCAAACTCCAAACTTGACCAAGAAGCCGGTCGTAAAGATGAATTGGGAACGATTCGGGCGATGTGTGTACCGGAAATCCGGTAACATAGAGGCCTTGATTAGTTCCCAAATATAATTGATTGCCGCGCACCAGCGAGCAATAACCGGAGCCGTAGAGCCGTTCGTCGCCGAAAAGATTGTAAATTGGTGAGTTAATCATCACATAATCAATACCTTTGTCTAATCCCAGCCACAAATTGCCCTGTTTGTCGAAAGCCAAGCTCAGAACCGTATTGTTTTGCAAGCCCGAACTCACATTGGCGCCGATGGTTTCATTTGTTTTCAAATCTTTGATAATCACGCCGTTACGAACAGTTCCCAAGGCTAATTTAGCGCCGTTTATTTCGGCGCAGAAGATTTGGTTTTGTTGCAGAAAACGGTCTATATCCGTGGTGAAAGGCCGAATCGATCGTCCGTCGTAGAGAAACAGGCCGCTGTTGGCCGTTACGAATAAGATTTGCTGGGCATTCCACGGCAGCATGGCGCAGATTTTCTTGTTTTTCAAATGCTCATTTCCGGGCAAAGGCATCAGTAAATCTCCGTTCACGCTTATCACGCCCTCTTCGCGCGAAGCCACCAGCAAAATGTCGTGAACAAAAGCCGCACATTCAATCTTATACGGGAAATTCAACTTGGCGATTTTATTGCCATTCATCCGGAAAATTTCCCTATCTCCTTGAAAGAAAATGGTTTCCTTACTTTTTCCGATGCGCCAAATCTCGTTAAAGCTGCGTTCGGAAGAATAAATATATTGTACGAGCGAGCGATATTTCAACATTCCGAGCGCATCGCGTTCATAATAACCAAATTCGTTGAACGCTCCGGCATAGATGCGGTTATCCGTTTCATCGTAATATAACGACCTGACATTCGTATAGTTCGCAATCGGATAAATTGTCCAGTGATAGCCGTCGTATTCCAATATGCCTTGGTTGTTGGCAAAATACATCCAATTATTAGCATGCTGGATAATGTCCCAGTTTTGTGTTCCCGCATTGGATTGCAGGCGTGAAAAATTATGAACGGTGGGATAAATCGCCGCCGCTTGTGCAATAAAAAAATACCGGAAGATGAATAAAACACAAATTCTTTTCATAAATCAATACTTAATTCGACTTCAAGTTTACGGCTTTTTTTCCATTGAATTGCATTGTGAAATATGTTTTACAACATACTTATTTATAATAGTCTAATACATAGAAGTTTAAAAATTACGATGTAGTATGAATGTTGAGTTAAAAAAACTTGAAATTGAATTTTTGAGAGTGTAAAAAGGCATTTCGATTCAAATATACAACTTACCTTTGCAGCACATCCGAAAATCTATTTTTCATCATGAAATACAATCTTCTTCTTTTGGGAATTACTTTAGTATTTTCACTTTCAGCTCAACAGCCGGTACAGCTTGGAAAAGGCGGTTATGCCGAATACACTCCTTTATATAAGAGTCGCACCGATGAGCACGGCGGAGACCAAAGCCGTTTTATGGAAACGCGCAAAATTTACATTACCGAAAAACAGCGAGGCTTGCCGATTCCGACCAATGATTGGTGGACGGATATGCTAACTACCCAATATTCAGGCAATTTATGGGTTTATCCGCAAATGGCCAAAGCTGAAGAATATGGACTTTCCGTCGCTTTCCCGAAAGATTGGGAAGCCACAGGACATGAATTGAAATGGGCGAGCCAAATCGAAATCTTGGGCAAAAAGTTCAAACCCACCGCTGCGGAAGTCGATAATTGGGGCTAAATCTTTTTTTGAGGTGCTATTGACTTTTCAATGCACCCCCCGCTCGGCGTAGGCTCTGCCTACGTCGGCTTAAAAGCATGTCTCCAGACATGCCGCAAGCGAGGACGCTTGCTTTTAACTCGACGAAGGCTGGAGCCTTCG
>JAISWY010000024.1 GCA_031270925.1 Candidatus Symbiothrix sp. | reverse complement strand
CCTAAATTGGTGTGCATTTCGCCGACAACCACTACGCCGCAGCCTCGCAAAAAGGCTAAAATAGTGGAGCGATAAAGCCATTCCTGTACCGACAATTTGTATTTATTATTCAGAATATTTTTAAAAACACGGTCATAAAATTGTATTTGCTTACCGGCGCCGACATAATCGTCATAAGGCACGCTTGCTAAAAGCCGATTCAGCGTATCGACAAATAAATCGACGTCTTTATTGGCAAGCGCCACAAGTGCAAAGTCGCTTATATTCATGAAATTATCATCTTTCTTTTGCAACAGCGCATTGGTAACAAGTCGCGACATCGTGTCTAACACTTCGCCATTCGGATAATCAAGCGAAAAATCATTGCTTATGCCTTCTCTCAACGTTAAAAAGCCGTTTTGATACAAAAATCCTTCCGGCGGCGTAGCGTCGATTTCGCCCGGATTTTGCACAAAATTCAACGATACCTGCAAATTACGAAATTGCTCAACCGTAAAACTGTTTGCTTTAATGTATTTGTCCATCATGGTTGTTGTGCCGCTGTCGAACCAATAATTTTTGAACATTTTATCGGTAAAAAACAATAGGGTTGAATACGGATTGTAAAGTTTTATATTGCCGTCGAATGAAAAACCATCGTATTGCGTTTCCATTTTATTCACAAGTTGTTCTGTTGTAATTTCCATTTCTTCGGCGGTTTCTTCGAGATAATCAGGAAAATTTGCCAAAAGTTCGTCGTGCGTAATGCCGCACATTGCCGCATATTTTTTATTCAACGAAATATCGGTCAAATTTTTAAGTTTGGAAAAAACGCCCATTTTAGCAAATTTTGAAACGCCCGTCATAAACACGAAACGAATATATTCGTCGTTTGCTTTTATACGCACATAAAAATTCGCAAGCGTTTCGCGCACGAGGTCGGCAATGTCGGGCTTATCATAAAAATCAAGGCCGGGTTTGTCGTACTCGTCAATCAGTATTATAACTTTTTGATTGTACTTGGTTGTCGCTTTAACAATCAGCTCATCAAACAAATCTGAAGGAAATTCCGAATTGACAAGTTGTATGTTTAGTCGGTCGGCCGACTTTTTTACTTGCAAACAGATGGACTTTTTCAAGGCTTCAATTCCGGAATCTGTTGTTACTGCATTCATACTCAATCGAATAACAGGATGCGATTGATAATCGGGGCGATTCATCCATGCTTCGGCATACAGTCCTTTGAAAAGGTCTTTTTTACCCGAAAACATGGCGTCTAATGTATAGTAACCGTCAGGGATTTACCAAAGCGGCGGGGACGGGCAAGAAAGTAAATTTGTCCGTTCTCAATCAAATCGACAAGATATTTTGTCTTATCAATGTATAGATAACCATCGTTTATAATGGTATCAAATGTTTGTATCCCTGTTGGTAACTTTTTCATATCATGTTGAAAATTATATTATATTCGGCAAAGTTAGGATAAAAAATTCAATTGTACACAACAATCCCAAAGTAAAAAATCGTAACTTTGCGGCGGTATGAATCCCCAAATTTTCGATAAACTGAAAACATTGGCCGAAGCAGCGAAATACGATGTTTCCTGCGCTTCGAGCGGTACAAGTCGCCCCAACTCCGAAAAAGGTTTAGGTTCGGCGGCCGGTTGGGGCATTTGCCACAGCTTTACCGAAGATGGCCGTTGCGTGTCGCTCCTCAAAACCATGCTGACCAACTATTGCATCTACGATTGCGGCTATTGCGCCAACCGACGGAGCAACGATATTCCCCGCACTACGTTTTCGGTTAGCGAACTTGTCGAACTGACTATCGAATTTTACCGCCGCAATTATATCGAAGGCTTGTTTTTGAGTTCGGGCATTGTCCGCAACGCCGATTACACAATGGAACGCATGGTGCGCGTGGCCAAGGATTTGCGCACAATTCATCGCTACAACGGCTATATTCATCTGAAAAGCATTCCCGGAGCAAGCCGCGAATTAGTGGCCGAGGCCGGTTTGTATGCCGATCGGTTGAGTTGCAACATCGAAATGCCGTCGGAGCAAAGTCTCAAACTGATTGCTCCCGACAAGGATTATCAAAGCGTTTTCCGGCCGATGCACTACATTCAGCAGGGCGTTTTGGAGAACAAGGAAGACCGCAAGAAATTTCGCCATGCGCCGCGTTTTGCACCGGCAGGACAAAGTACGCAAATGATTATCGGCGGCAGTCCCGACGACGACAATAAAATTCTGCATTTAGCCAATGCGATGTATCAGCGGCCGGCTATGAAACGGGTTTATTATTCGGGATATATCCATATCAATCAATACGATACGCGATTGCCTGCTTTGATAACACCGCCCTTGGTACGCGAAAACCGCCTGTATCAATCCGATTGGCTGATGCGTTTTTACGGTTTCAAAGTAGATGAAATTGTGAACGAAAAGCATCCCAATCTGGAATTGGAAATCGACCCGAAACTGTCGTGGGCTTTGCGTAATCCGCAATTTTTTCCCGTGGATGTGAATACGGCCGATTACGAAATGATTCTGCGGATTCCGGGCGTGGGCGTGAAATCGGCGCAGTTAATCATCGCTTCTCGCAAATTCGGACGGCTGACTTCCGAAAATCTTAAAAAAATAGGCGTGGTAATGAAACGCGCACGCTATTTCATTACCTGTAACGAACTGCCGACATTTACCGTAAACGAGGCCAAACCCGAATATATCCGTAGAGCGCTGACCGAACCGACAAAGAAAAAGCGGAAAACAAACGAAAGGCAAATGAAGATACCCTTTGAAGGATAAGCCCATGCTCTACTATCTCTACGACAACACTTTCGAAGGTTTCCTAACCGCCGTTTTCGACATTTACTTCCGAAAAGAAAATCCCGAACGGATCGTCAATCAAACAACTGATATTCTGTTATTTACCGAAACACACACCATTATCACCGACGAAGAAAAAGCCTCCCGCGTATTCCTCGGCTTGAAAAAGAAAATCTCACGCTCGGCTTTGAATATGCTGTATCTCTGCTTTTTATCGGAATTGCCTGATATAGAGCTAATTCTGCTGCGATATATCCAAAAATCCCTGGCTTCGGATATTTCAATCGAAACAAATTTCGCCGACGATGATGTATTGGAATTGTCGAAAATTCACAAAAAAGTTTCCCGCGAAGCCGAACGTATGCGGATGTTTGTCCGCTTCCAAAAAACAGCCGACGGCTTGTTTTTCGCCGCTATGGAGCCGCTGTACAATGTATTACCGATTTGTGCCGATTTTTTCCAAGACCGCTACGCCGACCAAGCCTGGCTGATTTACGACACGCGCCGCCAATTCGGTTTGTATTACGATTTGAAAACCGTAGAAATCGTGCGCTTCGAGCAAACTCCGGATTTTCTCCGAAACGGAAAAATCAAACAGGAACAGCAAGACGAATCGGAAACCGCTTTTCAAGATTTGTGGAAAGATTATTTGTCGTCCATCACGATTCGCGAACGCAAAAATCTGAAACTTCAACGGCAATTCATGCCAAAACGTTTTTGGAAATATTTAGTTGAAAAATCCTAAAGCACCAGCAGATGACGGAAATCCTCGCCGTTAGTCGCTTGGTAAGTCTTGAATCCCATTCGATTAGCTGTGGCGATATTGTTTACTCCGTCATCGATAAATAATGTTTCGGATGGAATCATGTTCGAGTCGTCAATCATTTTGAGGAAAATCTCATCATCCGGCTTCACGCATTTCATTTGGAAAGAAAGGTAAAGTTTGTCGAAATACGCATCCAAGGGCTTGCCTTCCGAAGAAAAAGCCGGCGTGAGCGCCCATTCCATTACTACCGGATTGGTGTTGCTCAACAAATACAAATGATAGCCTTGTGCGTGTAAATCTTCCAACATTTTCAGTTTATAAATCGGAACTTCCTTTAAAAAACCGAGCCATCCGGCATCAATCGCTTCGTCCTGAATCGGTTTGCCGGTCAACTTGCGGAGCGCAACATAAAACTCTTCTTTTGTGCAGTTTCCGGCCTCCAAATCCAAGAAAATACCGTTTTGATGATAGGGATTCAGGTATTCGGCCACATCATCTACGCCGGCTTCTCGAAATCGGCGAAGCGCCTTATCGTGGTCGAGCGTAACGATTACACCGCCCAAATCGAAAACAATGTTTTTAACTCCCGATAATAACCCGATGGGTTGTGAAATTTCTGCCATAGCTAAAAAAAATTTCCGCAAAGGTAGCTATTTTTTTCAATCCCTCAAAACACACTGCATTTTGCGACAAAGATATAAATCATTTTCCTTTTCGTATATACCAATCGCTCCCGTTGTATAAATGCAAACGGAAAGATATATCTACCTTTGATTAAAATATAAACACGCATTTTTGACATGATGTCGCATTCAAAAATACCTACTTATCGAATCAAACAAGGATGTTCACTCGTCCTTTTGTCGCTCTGTTTGGCTTGCAACGGCTCGTCGGTTTCCGATGAGGCGATCATGAAAGTAAGCGACGAATGGGCAACCGCTTCGACGAATCACTTGTACGCTTCTTTGTGGGAACTGACCAAAAAAGGAATCATGTTGGGACATCAAGACGATTTGATGTTTCATAACGTATCGGGTGAATCAAGTAATGATTCCAACATCAAATTGATTTGTGGCGATTATCCGGCCGTTTTCGGTTGGGATTTGGGTTCGATTGAAACCAATTCCGCGTTCAATGGCGATTCCATCGATTTCGAATCTATCAAACAAAATATTCGAAAAGCGCATCAATTGGGCGGGATTGTTACCTTGTCGTGGCAAGTTTCCAATCCGGCAAAGTCCAATCAAACAAGCGATTGTACACGATATTCGGCCATCGAATCCGTTTTACCCAAGCATCCGAATCACGCGCTTTATCTGACTTATTTAGATCGCTTGGCCGATTTTTTCTCGGATTTGAAAGATGAAAACGGCATGGCGATTCCCGTCATTTTCCGCCCGTTCCATAGCGCCAACGATTTGAAATATTGGTGGAATACCGAACAAAATACGCCCGAACAATACAAGCAATTGTGGGCGATGACGGTCGATTATCTCCGCACCAATAAAAAAGTGAATCAGTTGATTTATGCTTATTCGGCCTTTAATGTCAAAAACTTAGACGAATTTCTAAGATACTATCCCGGCAACGATTACGTGGATATTGTGGGCAGTGAAGTCTATTTTTCCTTGGAAAACGACCCCGACGGCGATATTTTCAAACACGATTTGGAACGGAATTTATTGGTCATTACCACTTTTTCGAGAAACAATCATAAAATCCCGTCCATTACCGAAATCGGCTTGGAAGGTATCAAAGTATTTAATTTCTTTTCGGAATATGTTTATCCCATTGTTACGAAATATCCGGTCAGCTATATGCTGTTTTGGAAAAATGCACGAAATAATCATTCGCAATATTTCATCCCTATTCCCGGACATCCGGCCTGCGACGATTTTGTTTCGTTTGTAAACCGGCCGAATATTCTAACTTGCCGCGAGATTTAATGCTTCTTCTTTCCCTGATTAATACATATAACCTAAGGAAACGCCGAACGAAGTAATCGGATCGTTCTTGTATTTATCGAACATATCGAATTGATATGCCGGAATATGGCATTTAAAATCGCCGCTGATATAAATCACATTACCGCCGGAAAGTTTGAATCCCACTTTCACACCGCTTCGAA
>JAISWY010000359.1 GCA_031270925.1 Candidatus Symbiothrix sp. | reverse complement strand
ATGTCGTTAAGACATTTCAAAAGCGTTTTATCCAAAATTTCCATCTGCATTTCGCTGATAACTCCACCCATAGCGTTCTTAATTTCTTGAATCAGTTTATTTTTCATCTTTTTATTTTTTACAGTTAAACATCATTGACCATGAAAAACAAACTCCGCTGCGGACGTGTAAAGATACGAATTTATATCGGATAAATGATAATTTAGAAGCAATGGCGAAAGCAATTTACGAGTATTGGTTTGTGCAAAATGCAGATGAGAAGTGGGAAAAGAAAAGCCTAAATGAAATTGAAAACAATATAGTTACAGGAAAAACGCCTTCAACAAGTAATAATGAGAATTTTAATGGCAATATCCCTTTTTATTACTATTGATGATATTCGACAAAATCTCTTTGTAATAAATACAATGAAAACGTTATCTCAATTGGGAGCAGATAGTCAATGCACAAAATTTATACCTCCTAATTCTTTATGCGTTACTTGTATTGCGACAGTAGGACTTATTGGCTTTTCTTCTGTTGAATCTCAAACTAATCAACAGATAAACACAATAATAATTCAAAATGAATATAATAAATACTTTCTATATTTCTGTATAAAAAACTATTTTGAATATTCTATTGGTGCTAAAACGGGAAATACATTTGCGAATATGAACAAGGGCGATTTTGAATCTATTCAACTCTTAAATCCAAGTAATGAAGCAAAACAAAGATTTCATAACACAGTGAGTCCATTTTTTGAAATCATACATTGTAATTTGAAAGAAAATCAACGCCTTACCGCCCTTCGCGACTATCTTTTGCCTCTCTTGATGAACGGACAGGTGTCGGGAAATTATCATTTATCCGATTGTTGAGGGCGATTTTCGCGTCGAGGCAGGAAAGAACGGCAGCAATGCGGTGCTGGGTAGTCAAATCAAAATCAGCCGGATGAACTTTGAGTCCTAATCTAATTTGGGTTTGAAGGCTGTACAAAAATTTGAGCAGACAATAATTCTTCAAATCGTCTTTAACTTTTTGCGAAATATATGCCACCCTGCTTGTTGATTGAGTAGGACTTCCACCCGATTTATCTGGAGGTGTTTCCCCTCGCACATCTTTCACTCTCGTTCATAGCGCCCCAAAAAAGAATTAACCTTTTCCCCGTAAGTTTGTTTTCTAAAATAAATTTCCGTACCTTTGCGGGGTTTTCTTAAAATTTTACCGTTTTGGGCAGATTTGATACATACAAAGTCGATTTAAAAGGAATGCGGCAGAATACACAAACGCACGAGTATCTGCTGGATAATCAGTTTTTTGCGAATATCGACAACGAAGATGTTCAAAAAGGAAAAGTAAAGGTAACACTCACGATTACAAAAAACGCCGCCGGATTTTTATTGAACTTTACGTTGAACGGAACGGTCGTCGTTCTTTGCGACCGCTGTTTAGACGATATGGATTATCCGATCAACACCACCGCCCGTCTGATTGTGAAATTCGGAAAAGATTATTCCGAAGAAAGCGACGAGGTAGTCATCATTCCCGAAGCGGAAGGCGTAATCAATTTGGCGTGGTTTTTATACGAATTTGTGGCCTTGTCCATATCCATTAAACATGTTCACGCGCCGGGCAAATGCAACAAGCAAATGTCGGCCAAGTTGAAAAAACATGCGGCCAAATCGAGCGACGAGGAAGACGGATCTTTTGAAATGGAAGACGAAAACATCATTGTAACCGGCGAGGACGAAGCGACCGATCCACGTTGGGACGCATTAAAAGACTTGCAATAAATTAAATATCAATTAAATAAAATCAAAAAATGGCACATCCTAAACGAAGAGTCGGAAAGACCAGAAGAGACAAAAGAAGAACGCACGATAAAGCCGTTCTCCCCCAAATCGCATTAGATCCTACTACCGGCGAGTATCACCTGTACCACCGTGCGCACTGGTACGAAGGTAAATTGTATTACAAAGGAAAAGTTATTATCGACAAATCCGGAGCAACTACTTGATAATGAATCAATTTCATGCTGTTATTACAGCCATTGGCGGATATGTTCCGAATTACCGTTTAACGAATGAAGAACTCTCCGCGATGGTAGATACTTCCGACGAATGGATTACGAAACGAATCGGAATTAAAGAACGACGAATCCTCAAACCGGAAGAAGGCAAAGGTGTTTCCTGTTTAGCCCTGAAAGCGATCGAAGACATGCAATCCAAACACCGTTTCAATCCATTGGATATTGAAGCGGTTATTTTTGCAACCTCTACACCCGATTATCCGTTTCCGAATACGGCCTCGTTGGTGGCCGCGCAAACCGGAATGACCAAGGCCATGTGTTTCGATCTCGAAGCGGCTTGCAGTGGATTCCTTTACGCATTAGATGTCGCCAATGCTTTCATTATTTCCGGTAAGTACAAGAAAGTCATGGTAATAGCGGGCGATCAACTTTCGGTTGTAACTGATTATACCGACCGCAATACCTGCCCTATTTTTGCCGACGGTTGCGGTTGCACTCTCGTAGAACGGAGCGACGATGACAACGGAATCATCGATACGATTATGTGCGCCGACGGCAGTACACCCGAACATCTCCATCAATACGGCGGCGGTTCGGTCAATCCCGCATCGCACGAATCGGTCGATAAACACCTGCATTATATTTGGCAGGAAGGCAAAGTCGTATTCAAACACGCCGTATCGAATATGGTTGATGCTTGCGACCAATTATTGAAACGCAATCATCTGAATAAAGAAGAAATCAATTGGGTGGTTCCGCACCAAGCCAATTTGCGCATCATCGATTCGGTTACAAACTATTTGGATATTCCTCGCGAAAAAGTGATGATTAATATCGAACACTACGGCAATACAAGCGCCGCCAGCATTCCGCTCTGTTTGTGGGATTGGGAAAAACAATTGAAAAAAGGCGACCGCATTCTTCTGACAGCTTTTGGCGCCGGATTCACGTGGGGCGCCGTTTACCTGAAATGGGGCTACGACACGAATGCATAAATCGGGTTTTGTAAATATTGTAGGCAATCCGAATGTTGGAAAATCGACTTTGACCAACGCATTGGTCGGTGAAAAACTCTCAATTATAACCTCTAAGGCGCAAACTACACGCCATCGCATCATGGGCATCGTGAATACCGACGATTTTCAAATCGTGTATTCCGATACGCCCGGAGTGCTTCGTCCCAACTACAAATTACAGGAAAATATGTTGGCATATTCCGAATCGGCTTTGGACGATGCCGACGTGTTGGTATATGTTACCGATACCGTCGAAACAATCGACAAAAACAATTTCTTCTTGCAAAAAGTGGCGAAAATACAATCGCCTGTTTTGTTGATTATCAATAAGATTGACCTTTCCAATCAGACGGATTTGGAAAAGATGGTAGCCGGATGGCAAGCGATTCTTCCGCAAGCCGAAATCATTCCCTTGTCGGCTACGAATAAGTTCAATATCAATTATTTACAGAAGCGAATCGAAGAATTATTGCCCGAATCGCCGCCATATTTCGAGAAAGATGCTTTGACCGACCGTCCTGCGCGTTTCTTTGTTACCGAAATTATCCGCGAAAAAATCCTGTTGTATTATCAAAAGGAAATCCCGTATTCAGTAGAAGTTTTTGTAGAGCAATTTGAAGAAACAAAGCAACTTATCAGTATTAAAGCAGTCATTGTAGCCGAACGCGATTCGCAAAAAGGCATTCTTATCGGCGAGCGCGGACAAGCCCTCAAAAAAGTCGGTTCCATGGCGCGGAAAGACATCGAACGCTTTTTCGACAAGAAAGTTTTCCTCGAAATGTTTGTCAAAGTAGAAAAAGACTGGCGAAACCGCGATAATCTCTTGCGGCAATTCGGTTATCGTTTAGATTGACAATGAAAATTCTTAATAGCAATGAAACCAATAACTTACGAACAAGCCTTGCATCGTTTAGCCGCTCATTGCAGTCGCGTCGAACGCTGTTCTTCCGATCTCCGAAAAAAAATGACGGATTGGGAATTAAGTTCATCCGACCAAGAAAAAATCATCCAACGGCTTCAAAAAGAAGGTTTTTTGAACGACGAACGCTTTTGTCGCGCCTTTGTGAAAGATAAATTCCGTTATAATAAATGGGGCGTTCATAAGATTGCATACGAATTGAAGAGAAAACAATTACCGGAAAACCTGATTCAGGAAGCCTTGCAATCGATTGATTCTCAAGAAAAAGAAGAACAATTAAAGCAATTGTTGGCGCAAAAACGGAAAACCGTAAAAGGCGCCAATGACTACGAAATCAATCAAAAACTCATCCGTTTTGCCGTTGGTCGCGGATTTGGATTGGATGAAATTTATCGCGTATTGTCTTGAAATGATTTTTCGTCGTTGTTGAAAATACATTCGAGTTGGCAAAAAAAATGCTATTTTAGCGCCTGAAAAAGGTGATTTTTTAGTAGAAAACAAATACATTTTTGAAGTTAGCGGCAAGAGCAAAACTTACGAACAAGTAAAAAATATTAAAAACAGTTTCATTGCAGCCGACGAATTGGAAATCGGTTACGGCAACAAAATTCCGCTGTGGCTATTTGGAATGTTATACTAACACACAAGACCGAGCCATAATCAAACTTATCATTCACTAATAATAAAAAATATCCGTTTTGGTATTGTTTTTGCGCAAAATAACTATATCTTTGCAGCCTCAAAATAAACAACGTTAAAATTTTCTGTTCAAGAAGAGTTTAGGGTATTGTTTTTATTTACGTGGCTCCTAAAAGGGAAAGACCATGATGCAAAGCATTGTCCGTTGGTATGTGGCGAAGATTAAACCGCGGACGGGAAAAAAAATCAAGGAATATTTGGATTCGGTAGGGGTTGAAAATTATTTGCCCCTGCAATCGGACGAACAATCGTTATTGTCCGATTTGTTCTTTGTTCGCACCGACCGAGAAACGGCTTTATCGTTGCCGCGGGAATCGGGCATGGCAATGGATTTTTTATATGATCCGGCGACGCATCAGTTGCAATTCGTTCCCGACACGCAGATTGTCGCTTTTCAATTTGTTCAGAGCCATTTCGACGAGTTGATTTTTTTGCCGGAACCGGAAAATCTGCAAGGCGGCGAAAACGTTCGTGTGACTGGCGGCGAGTTTGCTGGGGTCGAGGGTGAGATTTTCCGGATTAAGGGGCATAAGCGGGTGGTTGTTCGTTTGGGAAATGCAGGCGCGGTGGCGTTAGGGAGTTATGTTGCGAAAGAAAATTTGGAGAGAATATGAATATAATTTTGTTTTATAATCCCGGTATTTTTAGTGCCTCCTCTGACTATTGAAACCTTATTGTCAAATCAATATGTTTCCAAACCCCGAAACCGACAAATTGCAAGTATAATAAAAGATATCGGATGGATAGAGAAATACGGAACCGACATAAGGCGAATCAGAAGAATGTTTAGTGAGTACGGTTCAAAAGAGCCGAATTTTGAGATTCTATCCGGTGGTTTTGCCGTTACGGTATTTGCGGTAGATTATTCTGAAAATATTACTGAAGAAACCGGTAATTCACAGAAAACTACGGAGAAAATACTAAAACTAATAATGGATAATCCGCAAATTTCACAATCTGAAATTGCTGAAATAAATATCTACCATATACCAACGCTATTATTACCAAAGCCATTTTCG
>JAISWY010000358.1 GCA_031270925.1 Candidatus Symbiothrix sp. | reverse complement strand
TAAATGCTTGGCAAAATGAACTGCAAAACGAAGGATTATGGTTTTTCACGTTAAAACGTTTCGGAAAAGCGACACAGATATTAAATATACCCGAATACAAACTGCTGTTACCTATTCCGCAAAGGGAAGTTCAGTTGAATACAAATATGACACAAAATCCCGGTTGGTAGATTTTATTAAAACCTTAAATTTAACAGTCAAATAATGAAGCACTTCAGAAGACGGCGGTTTTTTTGGGTGCTGTTTTCTTTATTTTTAACCCAACTTTGCCCCTAACCGCATGTGAAATTCTGCAAATCTGGCGATTCTTTTTTTTGATTTGTATTTATGTACTATAAATTTTAATTTTTTCTGCGTGGACATAAACCGTCAAAACTGAAAATAAATAAACGCCTGCAAATCGGCTGTAATAAACTGATAGATAATGAACACCGAAACCACAACAACCAAAGCCATCGCCACCAACGGCATTTGCGCAAACCAAGTGCGGTAACGTTGCTTGAAATTTTCGGGTAACCAATGCACTAACATTCCAAAGATAATCAAGAAGAAAACATTGCGATATTCGTAAATCATATGGCCGATTTGCGAAAAATTCCAAGAGCTGCCGATTTGGTTAACCATGTTTGTAGCCGTCTGCCAAGCCGTTTCGTTAGCTTCGGCCGGATTTAAATTCGATCCCGAACGGAAAAACAATCGCGTAAACGAAATGAAAATGAAGGTTTGAAAAATCGCCCAAATCTTTTCGGTAGCGCTGAAAGCCGACTGCCCGCCCATCAAAGCATAGAAAAAACGGATTAATGTACCGAATAGCAAAATTGCAACCCAAACCACGGCGATGATGTAAATCGGGGAGGGGAGCATCAAACTCAACAGGAAAAAAGCGAACGTGAGCAGCGTTAAAACGATGGTGCGCGTGGCTACATCCCAATCTTTCCAAAAATTGTAAACAATCATTCCCAAACCGTTCAGACCGCCCCAAATCATGAAATTCCAACTCGCGCCATGCCATAATCCGCCGAGTAACATGGTACTCATCTTGTTAAGATTGGTGTTGATTTTTTTCTTTTTTTCGGGATAACGATACGAAGAATAAATCAGTATTCCGGCAATAATCAATGAGATAAGTCCGATTATCCAACTGCCGGAAAGAATGAATGCGATTAATGCGATGCTGATAATTACGACATAAGTGGCAAAGGTGGCTTCACGGTTCCCGCCCATCGGAATATACAAATAATCCTGCAACCATTTCGAGAGCGAAATGTGCCACCGCTTCCAAAAATTGCCCGGATTAGTCGCTTTATATGGCGAATCGAAGTTTTTCGGCAAATGGAAACCCATCAATAAAGCAACGCCAATCGCAATATCGGTATAACCCGAAAAATCGGCATAGACTTGCAGCGAATAACCAAACAACGCAGACAAATTTTCAAATCCCGAAAACATCGTCGGATTGTCGAAAACACGATCGATGAAGTTCACGGCAATGTAATCGCTCAATATGATTTTTTTTGCTAATCCGTTGAGTATCCAAAAGACAGCTATTCCAAAATCGTATCGCGAAAGTTGGTATTTTTTATAAATCTGCGGAATAAAATTGCTTGCGCGGACAATCGGCCCAGCTACCAAGGACGGGAAGAAACTTACATAAAATGCAAAATTCCCGATTTCCTTGACCGGCTCGATTCGTTTCCGGCAAACATCCATTATGTAACTGATATTCTGGAAAGTAAAGAACGAAATTCCTACCGGAAGTAGAATCGATGATACATCAAACCGGGCTTTCCCGCCGATAATATTGCCGATAGTGGCAAAAACATTGACGATTTGCAAGTTCCATCCGAAAATTTGATTCAAGACATCGGTGAAAAAATAAGCGTATTTGAAATAACAGAGGAAAAACAGATTGACCGTCAATCCGATTATTAAACGGAATTTTTCTTGTTTCGACGATTTCGCTTGGGTCATCCATTTCGCTTGGTAAAAGTTGAAAATTGTAGCGAAAAGCAACAACAATACGAATAAACCGCTGGTCTTGAAGTAAAAAAAGAAGCTCACAAACGCGAGATAGGCATTGCGCAACAACAATTTTTTCTGCAACAGCGCGAATCCGGCAAAAACAATCGCAAAAAACGCCCAAAAATAAAATTGGGTAAACAGCAGCGGGGCGTTTGCATCGAAAGAAAACAAGTTATTCATTAATATAGTCAATCAGAGCGTTAAAAAATTGATTGCCAATCAGTTGATAACCGGCATGAGTAAAATGCACCTTATCGCGTTGCGACAGGCCGGCGTTTTGCCACTTTTGCATTGAGCGCAGTCCGCCCATCCATTCAAACAAATCCCACACGCCGCCTTGGTGTTCTTCGGCCAATTGGTAGAAAACTTGACGGGCGGTTTCGCCGTTCGGGTTCACGCGGTATTTTCGGCGGGTAACGCGACGGTACGAATCGTTGTTCGTGATAAAAAGGAAGGCGCAATCGGGATTGATTTGTTCGATGGTTTCTATTAATTGATTGTAATTCTGTCGGAATGTTTCGGGCGAAAATTGGCGGGAAGTAGCGTCGTTGATTCCGATGGCGAAGATGATCAAATCGGGACAGATGACCGACAGCGTATCCGTCAAATAATCGCAGTTCAGGTAAAAAGGAACCGAAGCGCCGTTTTTGCCGATGAAATGATACGTGAGGCACAAGTTTTGTATGGTGTCGTTCAGCGGATTTAAATTTTTCCGCATTTGCTTGGGAAAAATGCCGGCCTGTACGTGCGAACCGCCGATATGCAAGATATTTACCGGTTCATTCTTATATTTTAATAAAGTATCGACTTTTTGAAAAAAGCGATTTAAACGTGTCGAATCCTTGCCCGGAACGTGGATTTTAGCGTATTTCCGATTAAAAAAAGCATATTCCCTGACATCCGTTTTTTGTAGCGGCCATCGAGTTTCATTGGCCGATAACCAACTGAAACAGAGTAATAAACCAAATATCAACCAATATTTCATTTGGAATGTGATAAATCGAATCGGTAATAATCGTAATGACGCATCAGCGATTCGTAAAACAAGTGCGCGATGCGTTCGGCGCCTCGGTTTGTAAAATGGATATAGTCGGGCGCCGCCAATTTCGGCGAACTTTTGACCCAATCAATCATCGAATTTTGGCCGCCCATCACGTCGTACATATTCCAATAACCTGCGCCCGATTGCAGCGCGGCTTCTTCCAAGGCACAAACCACTTCTTCCAGATGCGGGTAAGTTTGCAATTTTCCGGCAACTTTTTTCGACATATCAGCTGGGCCAATCAAGATAATTTTCGCTTGTGGATGAATCCGTTTCAAATAGGCTATCTGCTTGGATATCGTTTCTTTATAGCTTAAAATTTGCTTTTCGTTTTTGATGCTGGGCATCACGTTTCCGCCAAATTCCAATAAAATCAATCCTACGTTTAAGGTTTTGTACATTGATTGCAAAACTTCCGAATCCATCGTGCTGAAAAATGTTCCCGAACTGCCGCGGAAAGGAATATTATCGACTGCCACGCCGGATTCGCCATCAACCGAAAGTCCGTAAATTTCGCCGCTACCTGTCAATTGGAGTTTGAATTGCTTAATCGGAGCGCCTAAATTCCAAGTAAATGTTTTTACCGTCGAGCCGAAAACGGCCGCTTTCGGTTGCTTGTTTCCAATTGAGAGCGTGGCTTTGAATTTGGGATTGGATTTTCCGACGAACAAGCGGATTTTGCGGAACGATTTCACATTTTCGTAAGTATTTTTGTTGTTGCGGGCGTTCACGCCGATGGAAGCGTGGCCGGAAAACATTCCGACTTGTCCCAAAGCTCCGTAACGGCGGTGCGGCGCCTGATTTTTATGCGAGCCGGCGATGATGTAGCGTGCAATATTTTCCGAAGCCGTTTGTCCCACCGCAGCCGACGGAATCACTTGAACGGCAGGCAATAAACCCGGCCCGTTTCCGCCGAATTTTTCCTGCAACTCTTGACGGATAAAACCGGTAATGCGGTCGCCTTCGATTTGCGAATCGCCGTAATGGAGAATGTGGATGACTTTTTTTCGCACCCGACAACTGTCGAACGATTCAAATAAATCATGGAAATAGCGCCAATTATTTTCCGGTAGTCGGATACGCGAAGGATGTGTTTCAAAAAAATGTTGAAAGATCGCCATCGAATCGGCATATACCGAGTCTTGGTATTGTTGGATACGCAGGCTTTCTTCCATCCGTTTGATCCGTTCCGTAGCGGCGGTAGAATGGCCGTCGGAATCGTTCATAATTTCTTCAATGCTCGGGAAATACAGCGAGTTATCGCCGATGGTTATTCCATCTTCCGGGAAAAAAGCGCAAATTACAGCCAGCAAAGCGATGACACCGATAATAAATAAGAATGTTTTTTGTATTTGCATGAAAATTTTAAAAAGCGAGCAAAGGTAGGATTTTTTATTTAGAAAGTATTGCCTTTATACTTTCAATTTTGAACGAATATAAAAATTGGCGCTATTAGCCGTTTTATTTCTTTTTATACGCTCGCGGACTTATGCCTTCCTCGCGCTTAAAAAATTTCCCAAAAAACGACTGCGAGGGAAAATTCAATTCGTCGCTGATTTGCTGAATGGTCATATTGGTGGATTTGAGCAGTGCCTTCGCTTCGAGCATAACGTAGTCGTCAAGCCATTCGTGGGCGGATTTGCCTGTGTTTTGTTTGATTATTCGCGACAGATATTTCGGCGTAAGGCACAGTTTTTCGGCATAAAAACCAACTTGCTTTTCCGTTTTATAATGTTTTTCC
>JAISWY010000355.1 GCA_031270925.1 Candidatus Symbiothrix sp. | reverse complement strand
GGAGGTCGCTACCCCACCCGCGTTTACTGCTTTTCCGGGTGCAAACAACACGCCTTTTTCAATCATATAATCGACCGCTTCGGCTGTACAACCCATATTAGAAATTTCGGCAACACAAGTTACTCCGTTGGCAATCAACTGTTTTGCATCGTTTTCGTCCAATTCGTTTTGAATAGCGCACGGCAAAGCAATATCGACTTTCTGTTGCCACGGACGTTTTCCGGGGAAGAATTGAACTCCATATTTTTCGGCGTAAGGAGCGACAATATCTTCGCCCGAAGCACGTAAATCAAGCATATAGTCGATTTTTTCGCCGGAAATACCGTTCGGATCGTAAACATACCCGTCGGGGCCGGAGATTGTTACCACTTTTCCGCCCAATTCGGTAACTTTCAAAGCTGCGCCCCAAGCCACATTGCCGAAACCGGAAATCGCAATGGTTTTTCCTTTAATATCTAATCCTTTTTCTTTCAACATATTAACTACAAAATAGATGCCGCCGAATCCGGTTGCTTCGGGGCGAATTAGCGAACCGCCGTAATCCAAGCCTTTGCCGGTAAACGTGCCGGTGTTTTCACAGGCTAACTTCTTGTACATCCCATACATATAGCCGATTTCACGAGCGCCTACGCCGATGTCGCCGGCGGGAACATCCGTATCTGGTCCGATATGCCGCCACAATTCCAATATAAACGATTGGCAAAACCGCATCACTTCTGCATTCGATTTGCCACGGATGCTGAAATCGGAACCTCCTTTTCCGCCGCCCATCGGTAAAGTCGTGAGCGCATTTTTAAATGTTTGTTCAAATCCCAAAAACTTCAAAGAAGAAAGATTGACCGATGCATGGAAACGAATACCGCCTTTATACGGGCCGATGGCATTGTTGAATTGCACGCGATAAGCCAAATTAACCTGCACTTTCCCTTGGTCATCGACCCAAGGCACTTTGAACGTGAAAATGCGGTCGGGTTCGATCAAACGCTCGATAATGGCCGCCTTTTCAAATTCCGGATGCTCGTTGTAAACATCTTCTATCGAATGAAGAACTTCTTTTACGGCTTGCAGATATTCGTGTTCGCCGGGATGTTTGGCTTCAAGAGCCTGAAGAATCAGTTCTGTTTTCATGTAAAATAATTTGAAAATAAAATGTAAGTAATATTCGAATATTTTTCAATTTTTCAAAGACAAAAGTAGTAATTAAACCGATACAAACAATCAATTAATAACAAAATGTTTTGGCCCGAAACAAATTTTTGATGGATACATTATTTTTTTGCGAAAACATTTGGATATTCGGATAGATTATCGTAATTTTGCATCACTATCGAGCGCGATAGGAATAAAAGTTGAAATATTAGCCGCATAGAGTTGATTGGAAAACTCATCAAATTTTATCTTAAATTCCGAGACAAGCTACTATCGTGAATGGCGGGCCGCGCCTTCGGGTATGCATCGCACAGCGGATTACAAACACGGTAGAGCGCTCAAATCCTGTCATACGGAGTTTTCTCATATCTGCTTGCGGCTATTTTTATAATCCCCGATCTCTTGTCAAAAAAAGATTGGGGATTTTTAAAGATACCAATTTTATTCAAAAAAATTTATAATAATGAAGAGAATAATTTTTTTCCTGTCTGTTTTGTGCCTTTTTTCGTGCGAGCGAGGCCCTTTGCTCAACAGCGAAGCCGATATTATTGATGTGATTTTACCCAAAGAGATGCTTGCAGGCAAGCCGATTATCACGAACACAACCGTGCGTATTCCTGCGCTTGCCGTTTCGAATAACGACAAAGTGCAACTTGACGAGCAGTTGCAACACCTCGCACCGCAATTTGTACTTTCCGAAGGCGCAAAAATCTTGGATGCTGATGCTCCGCGCGATTTCCGTGAGCCGCAACAATATACGGTGGTTTCCGAAGATGGAAAATGGCAAAAAAATTACAAAGTTTCGTTTTTCGAATCTAAATTCGATGCAAAATTTTTTGATTTTTCGCACAGCGAACTTGTCAATAATAAATATGTGGAATTTTACGAACTTATGAATGATGTAAAATTCAACGTTTGGGCGAGCGGAAACGCGGGTTTTGCACTTACTGCCGGCAATGCTGTATCGGATTTATATCCTACTTTTTCCACCCCAAATGGAAAAAACGGTGCGGGTGTGAAACTCGTAACCCGCTCTACAGGCAGTTTGGGTGCAATGGTAAAAATGCCGATTGCTGCGGGAAATTTGTTTTTAGGTAATTTTGAAGTTGGAAAAGCAATGACAAAACCACTCGAAGCCACGCAATTTGGAGTTCAAACAACACAAAACAAACCTCTAAAACTCGGCGTTTGGGCAAAATACAAGGCGGGCGAAGTATATAAGGACAAAAACGGCAAAGTTTTACAAAAAAAAGATGCGCCAAATATCTATGCCGTGCTGTACAAAGCGAAAATAAACGCGAACGGCAAACCCGTAAAACTCAACGGAACGAATATCTTGACCGGCGACACAATTGTCTGCATTGCCGTTTTGAGTGCGGAACAAGCCGATTATATAAAGGTAAATAACATTGAATCAGATCCTTACAAATACATAGAAATTCCGTTTGAAGAGCGCAAGCCATTCGATACGGAACAGCAACATTCCAGAAGCTATTATTTTGCAATTGTTTTCTCGTCGGGTTTGAACGGCGATTTGTTTGAAGGTGCGGTCGGTAGTACGCTTTGCATTGATGAAGTGGAAGTTTTTGATAATTAATAAGTTAAAGATGAAAACAAAAATATTGATAGCAGCAATTTTATTTTTTTCTCAAATAAATTTACCGGCGCAAAATAAGGAGCCGATCGAGGATTACACGCCCGGAATTTTACGTTCGTTGGCTGTGGGCATCGAATACAAAATAAAAGCAGGCTTGCTTGCCGGTGCTGTTATGCCGATTCCCGTTCCGCTTCAAATTCGGAAGATTGACAGTTATAATCCCTTGCTAAACATTATGTTGGAGGCGGAAATCCAAAAAAATTTCACCAACAGTTGGACGTTGAGTTTCGGGTTGAAAATGGAGCAAAAAGGAATGACAACCCGCGCACAAGTAAAAAATTATGACATGGAACTGATTGCTCCCGACGGCAAGATTGCAGGCGTTTGGACGGGCGGAGTAGAAACCACAGTCCATAATTCCTACCTCACGTTGCCTGTGTTGGCGGTGTGGCGACCTGTGCCGCGTTGGGGTGTAAAAGCCGGACTTTACGCGTCCTACCTGCTCAACGGCAATTTTTCGGGCTATGTGTATGACGGTTATTTGCGCGAAGGCGATCCGACAGGAGAAAAAATCAGTATTGATGAAGAAACACATTATAATTTTTCCGGCGAACTTGTAAAAGGGAATTACGGCATTCAGCTAGGATTTGAATATCAGGCTTTTACACATCTTTTTACCGGACTTGATCTCTGCTATGGTATTAATTCGATTTTTCCAAACAGTTTTAAAACAATGACTTTTCAAATGCATCCCGTTTATTTGAACTTGAATTTCGGATATAAATTCTAAAAAATGCCGTTGCAAAATCTACCTGTGATTATTCCCGAAAAAAAAAGTGGATTTGGTGGCAGCAGTTATAATGTCTGAGAATTTTCGTCCATAAAATAATTGTTATGAGCTAAAAAATATGTATTTTTGTAGCTTCATTTTTAACATTGAATTAATGGGATTTTTTGATTTTTTCTCGAAAGACAAAAAGGAAAACTTGGACAAGGGTTTATCGAAAACCAAAGAAAATGTGTTTGACAAGATTGCACGGGCGGTTGCAGGGAAGTCGAAAGTGGACGACGACGTTCTTGATAACCTCGAAGAAGTGCTGATTACTTCGGACGTGGGTGTAGAAACCACTTTAAAAGTAATCGAACGCATCGAACGGCGGATCGCTCGCGATAAATACATCAATACCAACGAATTAACGGATATTTTGCGCGAAGAAATCGCCGCTTTGCTTCAAGATAACAAGGTGGAAGAATTGGAAGATTTCGAACTTCCGCAAGCTAAAAAGCCCTACGTGATTATGGTAGTGGGCGTAAATGGTGTTGGCAAAACCACCACTATCGGCAAGTTAGCTTACCATTTCAAAAAAGCGGGTAAAAAAGTCTTTTTGGGCGCCGCCGATACGTTCCGCGCCGCCGCTGTCGAACAATTAACCGTTTGGAGCGAACGGGTGGATGTGGAAATCGTGAAACAATCAATGGGCGCCGATCCGGCTTCGGTAGCGTTCGATACCTTATCGTCGGCCAAGTCGCACGATGCTGATGTAGTTATCATAGACACAGCCGGCCGCTTGCACAACAAAACGAATTTGATGAACGAATTGACGAAAATCAAAAATGTGATGCGGAAAGTCGTTTCCGATGCGCCGCACGAAGTCTTGTTGGTTTTGGATGGTTCGACAGGTCAAAACGCTTATAATCAGGCTCGTGAGTTTGCCAAAGCCACCGAAATTACCGCTTTGGCAATTACCAAATTAGACGGTACGGCTAAAGGCGGCGTCGTCATCGGCATTTCCGACCAATTGCAGATTCCGGTTAAATACATCGGCATCGGCGAGGGTTTGGAAGATTTGCAAATATTTCGGAAAAAAGAATTTGTGGATTCACTATTCGGTTCCAAATGAAAGAAAATACGGTTGATATTATCTCTCTGGGTTGCTCTAAAAATCTGGTGGATTCGGAGTTGTTGATGCGGCAGTTTACGGCCAACGGTTATACGGTGCGGCACGATCCGGCACAATCGTCGGACAATATCGTAGTTATCAACACCTGCGGATTTATCAACGACGCCAAAGAAGAATCCGTAAATTTGATTTTAGAATTTGCCCAAGCGCGTAAAACCGGAAAAATAAAGCAGTTATTCGTAATGGGATGCCTTTCGGAACGTTATTTGGATGAATTGAAAAAACTGATTCCCGAAGTCGATAACTTCTACGGAAAATTCAACTGGAAACAATTAATCGCCGATTTGGGTAAAACTTATCATCCTGAATTAGCCAACGAACGCGCATTAACCACGCCCACACACTATGCTTATCTGAAAATAGCCGAAGGATGCAACCGCACATGTTCTTATTGCTCGATTCCAATTATTACCGGCAAATATCAATCGCGGATGATGGAAGAAATCGAAGCCGAAGTTCGAACTCTAACACGGCAAGGCGTAAAAGAATTTCAAGTCATCGCACAAGACTTAACTTATTACGGTAAAGATATTTACAGTAGATATAACATCGCCGAATTAGTCGATCGACTTTCCGACATCGAAGGTGTGGAATGGTTGCGTTTGCATTACGCCTATCCCACTCATTTTCCGTTGGATTTGTTGCCGGTAATTCGTAACAAACCGAATGTTTGCAATTATTTGGATATCGCGTTGCAACACAGCAGCGACGCAATGTTGAAAAAGATGCGACGGAACATTACGAAAACGGAAACTATCGAATTATTACAAAAAATCAGGGAAGGCGCACCGGGAATCCACTTGCGTACAACCATGCTGGCCGGTCATCCCGACGAAACGGAAGCGGATTTTGAGGATTTATTACAATTTATTATAAATCAACGCTTTGAACGATTAGGCGCTTTCGCTTATTCGGAAGAAGAAGGCACTTACGCTGCCAAGCATTACACCGATAATGTAGCGGAAGAACTCAAACAACAACGATTAGACCGCTTGATGCGCATACAGGAAACGATTGCAGGCGAAATCAACGAGGCCAAAATCGGACAAACATTGAAAGTAATTATCGACCGCGAAGAAAATGGTTTTTACATCGGGCGAACCGAGTACGATTCGCCGGAAGTAGATCCGGAAGTCGTGATTGCAAAAACAAAATCGCTTGAAACAGGCAGGTTTTATGCAGTTCGGATTACCGGAAGTCAGTCCTACGATTTATTGGGAACCCTATCCGAAGAAAATTTTAAAAATTGAAAGCATGAATGCGGCAGAATTAGTAAAAGTCTTAGCAAAAAAGTTGCAACTTTCCCAATCGGAAGTTTCCAAACGAATTGATGATACCATAGCCATTATTGCCGGCGAATTGACCGCTGGTAACTCGGTTTCGTTTTCCAGTTTGGGAACTTTGGAAACCAAAAAACGCGACGAACGTATTAGCGTCAATCCCGCAACAGGCCAACGAATGCTGGTTCCTCCACGCATTGTAGCCAAATTCAAGCCCGCCAACGGAGTAAAAGAACGTCTAAAAAACATGGAAGCATGAACGAAAAATTAAACATACAGGATTTGGCCGCTCGATTGGCCGAAAAATCGGGCATAACCAAAAAAGATGCTGAAAGTTTTTTGCGTGAATTTTCCGATACGATCAATGATGCTTTATTTTCCGACCGATTGGTAAAAGTAAAAAATTTGGGCAGTTTTAAATTAATATTCGTGAATGACCGCGAAAGCATCGATGTGCTTACCGGCCAACGGGTGTTGATTCCTGCGCATTACAAAATCAGTTTCTTACCCGATAATTCCTTGTCTGAAGTTGTAAATGAACCGTTTTCATTTTTTGAAACGATTGAAGTTTCGGAAGATGAAAAAGAAGAAGAGCCACAAGTACAAGAAAAATCTGTTTTGCAGCCGGTTTTACCGATTATAGCGGAAAAAGAAAAAATACAGGAAGAATCTATTTTACAACCGATTATAATGAAAGAAGAAAAAATACAGGAAGAATCTGTTTTACAACCGATTCTACCGATTATAACGGAAGAAGAAAAAATACAGGAAGAATCTATTTTACAACCGATTTTACCGATTATAGTGAAAGAAGAAAAAATACAGGAAAAATCTATTTTACAACCGATTATGCCGGTTATAAGGGAAGAAATTAAAGAAGAAAATCCGAAGATAGAAATAGAACAGCATATAACCAACAAAGAATCACTCAATTACAATATTCCCGATTCGGATTACGAGTTTCCTTACTCGGAATACGCTCCGATAGAACATACTTTTTTAGGAAGACTTGTTCGAAAATACGGCATTTGGAACATTATTTTTACCATATTGTTCTGTTTGGTCGGCTTAGGTTTGGGATATCTTTGGTGGACAGATAATTACGCTCGCCGATTGGTATATAAAGAGTATGTAACCGCTCAACAAACGGAAGCGCCGGTTGACCAAATATCCGAAATTCTTCCGGTAGATACACTTTCCGACATTTTGCCGGAAGATGTAATAGTGGATATAATTCCCGTTAAAGATTCGATTTCGAACAAACCAATTAAAAAGGAATCTGTTCCGGAAATCAAATCCGTTCAATTGGCTGAAAAAAAGCCGGAGCCGAACGCAACTAAACCCACTGAATCCATCGTTGTAAAACCGATAAAAACAGAAAAAACAACGAATATTCCATCGGAAAAACTTGACCAAAGTTCTTCGAATAGTCGTTCATACGTCGTAAAGAATGGCGAAACCCTACGATTAATCGCTTTAGCAAAATATGGCGACAAGGCCTTTTGGGTTTATATTTATGAAGAAAATAAAGCGCGAATCAAAAATCCCAATAGCGTTAGTGTAGGAATGGTTTTGAATTTGCCACCAGTCGAAAAATATGGGATTGACGCCACTGATCCGGAATCGATTCGGAAGGCTAATCGGCGATCGGAACAAATCAAATAGTTAGTGTTTGTCCGAAAACTGTTATATCAACTGAAAAATATTGAAATATAACAAGTTT
>JAISWY010000335.1 GCA_031270925.1 Candidatus Symbiothrix sp. | reverse complement strand
CTTTGGCCGTGCATTTTGCCGGCGCAATCGTTCGATGAATATTTCCTCGAATCGCTTCGTTACAAGCACAAGAGTGATCCTGCCGGCGCATTCGAATCATTGCAAAAGGCTTTGGAAATCGATTCTACGTCTTCGGCTGCTTTATACGAAATCGCCCATTATTATCTATTTCTGAATCAGGGAGATAAGGCTTTGGATGCGCTACAAAAAGCCGTTCGTTACGCGCCCGAAAATACCGAATACAAACATTTATTGGCCGGATTGTGTCGCGAATTACAACATACGGATGAGGCCGTCGCCCTTTACGAAGCCTTGTCCGAAGCCAAGCCGCAAAATCCCGAATGGCTTTATTACCTTGGCGGTTTGTATTTGAAACAAAAGCGAATCGATAAGGTCGTCGAAACATTCCAACAGTTAAAAAGCATGGGCATTGATGATTGGGAAGAAATCGCGCCTTTGTCCGATTGGTTGAAAATCCTCGAAGATGCTCTGAAAAAGGAAGATACGGACGAAATTATTCATATTTGTGAAACGGCATTGGAATATTTTCCCGATATTCCCGAATTTTATCTTTATTCCGGTTCAGCCTATTATATAAAGAAAGATTACGACAAGGCCTTGTTGGTTTTCCTGTCGGGAATGAAGCATACGCCCAGCGATAAATTGTCGTTTTTATCGGCTCTTGCGGGACAAATCGGCGATTTATATCATCTTTCAAATCAAAAAGAAAAAGCCTACGCATATTACGATAAAGCCTTGGAATACAACGACAAAAACATCGGCGCACTGAATAATTACGCTTATTACTTGTCTTTAGATAAAACCGATTTGGACAAAGCCGAACGGATGGCTGCCACCGCCGTTCAACTACAACCCAACAACAGCACCTACATCGACACTTACGCTTGGGTTTTCTACCAAAAAGGCAATTATTCCTTAGCCAAATTCTATATCGAAAACGCTATTTCCAAAACCGACCGGCCGAGCGGCGAATTACTTGAACATTATGGCGATATTCTTTTACAATTCGGTCAAACCGATAAAGCCTTGGCAGAATGGGAAAAAGCCATAGCTGTTTATGAAGAAAACGGGGAAAATACGGAAAATTTGAAGCAAAAAATCAATACGATACCCTGACTTTGGGTCGAATATTTAAAAATTTTACCCTTACTTTGTGCCAAAAACATTAAAAATTTACCCTTACTTTGTGATTTTTCTAAAAATATCGTATCTTTGCAGCGCTAAATTCATAATTAAAAAGAGCATGTTTGAAAGAGCAATCCTGTCGGAACTCCGGAAATGGAAAACATCGGAAGGGCGAAAACCGCTTGTATTGCGCGGCGCTCGCCAAGTAGGGAAAACCACTGTGGTAGAACAATTTGCGAGAGAATACAGTCAATATATCCATTTAAATTTGGAACGTCCTGTTGATAAGGAATTTTTTAGCCGTTACCGTTCGATAGACGAAACCGTACAGGCGATATTTTTCCAATACAATAAATCAACAGAAAAAATAGCCGACACGCTACTTTTTATCGACGAAATCCAGCAATCGCCCGAAGCAGTAGCCCTGTTGCGCTATTTTTATGAGGATTATCCCGATTTGCAAGTAGTTGCCGCCGGTTCGCTACTCGAAACATTGTTGGGCAGGAGCATCGATTTTCCTGTCGGCAGAGTGGAATATCGCGCCGTTCGCCCCGTGTCTTTTGCCGAATTTTTGGCGGCAATGAATGAAAAACAGGCATTGGAACAATACAACAAGATACCGTTGAATGATTTTGCGCACGAAAAATTATTAAAACTCTTCCATACCTACACATTGATTGGCGGAATGCCGGCCGTAGTCGCCGATTACTTGAAAAACAAGGATTTAACCGTTTTACAAAATATCTTCGAATCGCTGCTTATCTCGTATTTCGATGATGCGGAAAAGTACGCAAAAAACACAGGGCAAATCCAAATTTTGCGTCATGCTATCCGGTCGATTTTTTACGAAGCGGGACGACGAATAAAATTTCAAGGATTTGGAGCTTCGTCGTACAATTCAAAAGAGATGGGCGAAGTTTTGCGGAGCTTGGAAAAAGCAATGTTACTGCAATTAGTGTTTCCCACTACGCAAACGGAAGCGCCGTTTTTGCCTGATATTAAGAAATCGCCGCGTTTGCAAGTGTTGGATACCGGCATGTTGAACTTTTTTTCGGGCGTACAAAAAGAATTATTCGGCACGCACGATTTAAACGATGTGTATCATGGAAAAATTACGGAACATATTGTAGGTCAGGAACTTTTATCGTCGAATCATAGCTTTCTCAACTCCTTGCATTTTTGGGTGCGCGATAAAAAACAGTCGGAAGCCGAAATTGATTTCATGTATCCTTACAACGGCGCGATGTTGCCTGTGGAAGTAAAATCGGGAAAGAGCGGCAAATTGCGTTCGCTGCTTTATTATCTCGACCAGTCTGATATTGACTTTGCTGTGCGTTTTTATGCCGGGAAAGTACAGTTGGAAGAGCATAAAACCAAAGAAGGCAAAACTTTTAAGTTATTGAATTTGCCTTATTTCTTGAGCGGGCGGTTGAAGGAGTATTTGGATTATTTTTAGCTTTTTTCCTGCCAGGAAGCGCCACGAAAAAACAATTGTTCCGGCAAAAATGGCTAATAAGATTCGTTTCCAATTCGATTTCATATATTTATAAAATTGGCTAAATCTTTTTGAATACTATTTTTACGATCCGATTCTTATTTATTTTTCAGACAATTAATTCAAAAACTTTACAAATCAAAAACAAGCGATTTGCACACTAATAATAGGCACAAACCGCTTGCAATGAAATGGAGTTAATCCTTTTTTAGTTTTTTTCTTGTCCTTTACAATGTTATTTAATCAAATCGGTCCGTCCTTGGACTTCCGTCAATACTGCACGGGCAATGGTTGGCGAAACTTCTTCGTAATGCGAGAACGACATCGTGCTGGTAGCGCGACCGGAAGTAATGGTGCGTAAGGCCGTTACATAACCGAACATTTCCGACAACGGCGCATGAGCTTTTACGATACGCGCACCTGTACGGCTGCTATCCATTCCTTCCACTTGTCCGCGGCGTTTGTTCAAGTCGCCGATAACATCTCCCATGCTTTCTTCCGGAGTGATGACTTCAATTTTCATAATCGGCTCTTTCAGCACAGGACCTGCTTTTTCCGATGCACTCTTGAATGCCTGAATCGCGCAGATTTCAAACGACAACTGGTCGGAATCCACCGGGTGGTACGAACCGTCGAGAACGCTTACTTTCAGTTTATCCAAGGCATAGCCTGCCAGAATACCGTTTTTCATTGCACGTTGGAAACCTTTCTGAATTGATGGAATATATTCTTTCGGGATATTACCACCTTTTACTTCGTCAACGAACTGCAAATCGCCTTCAAAATCAGCGTCTGCCGGTCCGACACGTACAATAATATCGGCGAATTTACCGCGGCCGCCGGTCTGTTTCTTATACACTTCGCGCAATTCCACCGTTTTGGTAATAGCTTCCTTGTACGATACTTGCGGACGTCCCTGGTTACATTCCACTTTAAATTCGCGTTTCAGACGATCGACGATGATTTCCAAGTGCAACTCGCCCATGCCGGAAATCACGGTTTGGCCGGTTTCTTCATCGGTTTTCACCGTGAACGTGGGATCTTCTTCCGCCAGTTTGGAAAGTCCGATACCCAGTTTATCCAAGTCTTTCTGCGTTTTCGGTTCTACGGCAATACCGATAACCGGATCGGGGAAATCCATGGATTCCAATACAATCGGATAATTTTCGTTGCACAGCGTATCGCCGGTACGAATATCTTTGAATCCTACACCTGCGCCGATATCGCCGCATCCGATAAATTCTTTGGGATTTTGCTTATTAGAATGCATCTGGAACAAGCGCGAGATGCGTTCTTTCTTGTCCGAACGAGTGTTGTAAACGTATGAACCGGCTTCGATTTCGCCCGAATAAACGCGGAAGAAGCACAAACGGCCAACATACGGGTCGGTCGCAATCTTGAACGCCAAGGCGCAGAACGGTTCCGACGAACTCGGTTTGCGTATCAATACTTTTTCGGGATCGTCGAGGTCGGATCCTTCGATGGCTTCAGTATCTACCGGACTCGGCAGATAGGCGCAAGCGGCATCCAAAAGAGGTTGTACGCCTTTGTTTTTGAAAGATGATCCCAACAGCATCGGGTTGATTTGCATCGACAACGTTCCTTTACGAATGGCCGCCTTGATTTCTTCTTCAGTAATCGTCGAAGGATCGTCGAAATATTTTTCCATCAATAAGTCATCACATTCGGCCAATGTTTCGAGCATTTTGTCGCGCCATTCATTGGCTTCGTCCGTCAAATCGGCCGGAATTTCTTCTATCGAATAGTCGGCGCCCATTGTTTCGTCGTGCCAATACAAAGCCTTCATGGTAATCAAATCCACAATACCTCGGAATTTTTCTTCCGCGCCGATGGGAATTTGAATCGGGCAGGGATTGGCGCCCAGCACGTCTTTCACTTGGCGAACCACTTCGTAGAAATTGGCGCCTGAACGGTCCATTTTATTTACATAACCAATACGCGGCACTTTGTATTTATCGGCTTGCCGCCAAACAGTTTCCGATTGCGGCTCAACGCCGCCCACAGCGCAGAAAGTAGCTACCGCGCCGTCCAAAATACGGAGCGAGCGTTCCACTTCCACTGTGAAATCCACGTGTCCCGGAGTGTCGATTAAGTTGATTTTATACGTTTCGTCCCGGTATTTCCAATTAGCGGTGGTGGCGGCGGAAGTAATCGTGATACCACGTTCCTGTTCCTGCTCCATCCAGTCCATCGTAGCCGCGCCGTCGTGAACTTCTCCAATTTTGTGGGTCAGGCCCGTATAATAAAGGATTCGTTCCGATGTGGTGGTTTTACCGGCGTCGATGTGCGCCATGATACCGAGGTTTCGCGTATATTTCAGTAATTGATCTGATCCTTTTGCCATTTAATTTTTTCCTTTACCTATATTAATTTAAAACCTGAAATGTGCGAATGCACGGTTAGCTTCGGCCATACGGTGCATATCTTCTTTCCGTTTGAAAGCTCCTCCTTGATTATTGAACGCATCGACGATTTCGGCCGACAATTTATCCGCCATCGATTTGCCACCTCTCTTGCGGGAATATGCAATCAGGTTTTTCATTGAGATGGATTCTTTTCGACCGGGACGGATTTCGGTCGGAACTTGGAATGTTGCGCCGCCGATTCTGCGGGATTTTACTTCAACAAGCGGAGTGATGTTATCCAAAGCTTGTTTCCAGATTTCAAGGGGAGTTTTTGTTTCGTTCGACAATTTGTCTTTTACTTTGTTCAAGGCAGTGTAGAAAATATCGAATGCGATACTTTTTTTGCCGTCATACATCAAATGGTTAACGAATTTCGTTACCTTTTGGTCGCCAAACACAGGATCCGGGAGGATCTGACGTTTTTTGGGCTTTGCTTTTCTCATTTTTTCTAAAAATTTTAAATTTTAAACTGGTTGTAAACTCTTGGTATCTTCAACAAATTCCGCCGAATTTGTTTACTCAACCTTTATAAGCTAAAAGTTAAAAACTAAAAATATGGAAAACTTCAATTTTTAGTTATTAGCTTTTAGTTATTTCTTCTTGCCGGTAGTTGCGGGAGCGCCTTTACCTGCTGTGGGTCGTTTCGCGCCGTATTTGGAACGACGTTGGGTGCGGCCGTTTACGCCGGCTGTATCCAAGGTTCCACGCACGATGTGATAACGAACACCCGGAAGGTCTTTCACACGACCGCCGCGAACCAAAACGATGGAGTGCTCTTGCAAGTTGTGGCCTTCGCCCGGAATGTAAGCATTCACTTCCTTCGAACTGGTCAAACGAACACGCGCTACCTTACGCATGGCAGAGTTCGGTTTCTTCGGTGTTGTGGTGTAAACGCGCACACACACGCCGCGACGTTGCGGACAAGCGTCCAACGCAGGCGATTTACCTTTTTCCACTAAAGTTGCCCTTCCTTTTCTTACTAATTGCTGAATTGTAGGCATTTTTTAATTTTACTTTGTTTATATTAATTATTTAACTCAAAAATACAAAATGGGTGGCAAAGGTACGTACAATTCTTGAATTACGCAAGGGCTACAAGGTATTTTCAGTTTCATTCGAAAAAAAATTAATTTTTCGGGCGCAGTGTTTCTCCATATCCATCTCTTTTTTTAACTTGTATTAACCACTCTAATGAATGGAAAGCAAGCATTTTTAAATGAAATAATCGCTCGCATCTACAATTCCCGCTCGCAAAGCATATTTGGTGGCTTCGTAAACATTATTAACTTCCAATTTTCGGAAAATATTCTTACGATGAGTAATCACGGTATGTACGCTGAGGAATCGATCGGCGGCGATTTGCTTCGTGCTTTTTCCCGATGCGATGAAGCGGAGAATTTCACGCTCGGTATTCGTTAATCGATTATCTTCCAACGAGATATTGTTCTTGGGAGAAGATAGATGATTGCTGATTTGCCGGCAAATATAATAACTTCCGTTTTGAATGGCATCGAAGGCGGCGTCTATTTCTTCTCGTTGGCAATCTTTCAATAAGATGCTGAATGATTGACTGTTATACGTTACTTGCTTCACGAAATCGCCGGTCAATTCTTCCGATAGAAGCAAAAAATGCGATTCAGGAAAGCGATGATGCACAATGACCAATTCTTCCACGCGGGTAAAATC
>JAISWY010000276.1 GCA_031270925.1 Candidatus Symbiothrix sp. | reverse complement strand
GGTCAGGCGATTAACCGGAAAATTGCCGAAAATGTCGATTTGGCGCACGTATTGCGACGTTCGGCCAAGTCATGGGATGGCGGCTATGTGATTTGCGGCGCCACCGGAAATACCGATATGTTTGCTTTCCGCGATCCGCAAGGCATTCGTCCGGCGTTTTATTATCATGATGACGAGATTGCGGTTATTGCATCCGAACGACCTGTTATTCAAACGGTTATGAACGTAAAAAAGGAAGACGTTCACGAATTACAACCCGGACAAGCCATCATCGTAAAGCAAAACAACCAAATCGAATGGGAACAAATTCAGGAAGCGCGCAACGTGAAACCTTGTTCGTTCGAGCGTATTTATTTCTCGCGCGGTTCCGATACGGATATTTATCAGGAACGGAAAATGCTGGGCAACCTGCTCTTAAACCCGATTCTGAAAGCGATTGACAACGATTTGGAAAATACCGTTTTCTCCTTTATCCCGAATACGGCCGAGGTAGCTTATTTCGGCATGATGGAAGGTTTTGAGCGGCATTTGGACGAGCAGAAAAAGCAATTAATCAAAAAACACACTCACGAATTGTCGGAAGATGATTTGGAACGCATCCTTTCGATGAAAATCCGTCAGGAAAAAGTGGCTTTGAAAGACATCAAACTACGTACATTTATTGCAGAAGGCGATAGTCGCGACGAATTGGCCGCTCACGTTTACGATATTACTTACGGTTCGATTCGTGCCGGAAAAGATAATTTGGTGGTTATCGACGACAGCATTGTTCGCGGTACAACCTTGCAACAGAGCATCATCAAAATTTTAGACCGTTTGGAACCGAAAAAAATCGTCATCGTATCTTCCTCTCCGCAAGTGCGTTATCCCGATTGTTACGGCATCGACATGAACCGGATGGACGAATTTGTCGCTTTCCGCGCCGCCATCGCTTTGTTGGAAGAACGCGGAATGCAATCGGTCATCGACGAAACTTATCGCCAATGTAAGGCGCAACAAGACCTGCCGAAAGAAAATGTAATCAACTATGTGAAAGACATTTACCGTCCGTTTGCTGCCGAAGAAATTGCGACGAAAACGGCTGAATTACTTACTCCCGAAGGTATAAAAGCTCAAGTTGAAATCGTTTATCAATCGTTGGAAGGGCTGCACGAGGCTTGTCCCAATCATTTGGGCGATTGGTATTTTTCGGGCGATTATCCTACGCCCGGCGGGAATAAGATTGTTGTGTTGTCGTTTATTAATTATTATGAGAAGAAATACCGGTTGCAATAAGCTAAAACCGATACTTCAACAACCCAAACACATCCGTTTTCGCATTTCCCTCAATGGCTTCCCAAGCCGAACCAACTATTTCCCGATCGAAGGAATGCGAAGAACCGCATTTGAAATAAAAAGCTAATTGCTTGTTTATTTGCCACTTACAAAGAAGTGCATAGCGCAATCCTTGTCCGTAATAAGTTGGAAAACTGAAGGCATACAAAATATTTTTTTCGTAAACCGAGATGCGCGTATCCCAATCGTCGGTTTGGAAATACCCCAAGGCAACATCGAATTGCAGCTTCTTGATCGGAAGGTAAGATATTGATTGGTTCAAACTCCAACCGCGACTTGTTTTCGCTTCCGCCGAATAAATATTGAAATCGGCTTGTGATTTGAATTTCAGCACTTTACTTGCATCGAAAAGCCACTGTAAACGCCATCGCTGTTGCTCGTATTCCGAAACATCTTTCTGCTTTTCCTTGTAACGATAACGCAAAACCAATTGTTGGTTGTAACGCGGATTGTATTTCAACTGCAACAAGGCATCGTTTCCTGATGAAGGCGTGTTCACTTCAAATTTCAACCAAGGAAAACGAAAAATATCCCAATAAGCCGCAAGTTCCAATGTATGAGGTAATTGTATTTTTATTCCGGTATAGAATCCTGTTTCATTTTGAATAGCGGTCGATTCCGAAAATCCCTTGGCGTAGAGCGCATTATAAGCTTTATCGTAATGACGGAACGAAAACATCCAATCGAGAAACGAAGCCGGTTTTAATTGTATGTGGTTCACTGTCGCTATTTTACCGGCATTATCCATCGCCGTTTCGCCTTGGAAAAGGTGTTTTTTCCATTGGTATTTGTAATTCAATCCGGCGTTAAAATGTTCTGTTCCACGCAAATAAAAATGATTGTAGGGTTTCCAATCGGGATTCATGTTTTTTCCACAGAAATGAAAATAAACGCCTGTAATTCCGATAGAAAAATTATTTTTTTGCCATTGCAAATTACCGCCAAAGGTTTCTACATTCGCCGTTTTTCGTTTCAACAATTCATTGTAGGTGCGATGATAGCCGTCGGTTGTAAAACTCGAAATCGAAGCGCTATCGGATGAAGCATCCAAATTCCGATACGAATAAAACAAGTTGATTTTGAATGATTTATAACGAACTGTTCCTGCTACACCATTAAAATATTGGCTTTCGTTATTGGATAAATGCCGTTGAAAACCGACACTTTTTTGTGCAATAGAAACAACATCCACCGTTTTTCCCATCGAAAAATTGGTGTTCAAAACCAATCCTTCGCCAAATGACAGACGATAATTGCCGATATGCAAATTTTCCAAAAATCCGAGGTTTTTGAATTGCAGGTTGTAAGTCAAAAAATCAAAAACTTTGTTGTGAGCATTCCAAAGCGGTTCGCCCGCATCTTTTTCGCCGTTGATACCAAATTGGATTTTGTCGGACAACGAAAATCCGTAGCGTAAACGTAGATAATACGGGTCGCCCCAATACTTTTTTTCCGTGTAACCGGATTTTTCCTGAATGCATCGATTGCTTCGTAGAATCACTTCTTGTTTGCTGTATTTCAATGATTTAAGTAGATTTTTTCGATTTTCCGACGATCTTTCCGGCATTTCACCTACATACAAAAACGGCAGCAGATAGTGAATCGTTTGAATATCAAGCTCTTCCACATTTTTCAATTCGTGAATATCCACAATCGGAGCGTATTTATAAATGTAATACAACAAATTTTCGATTTGCAAAGCGTTTAAAAACGGCAATTTTTCCAGTTCCTCCTTCGTTACCGTTTGTATATTATACGGATTATCAGCCAAATACGACAATTCATCGAATAAATCAGACAAAGCTTCTTCATCCGCATTTTCTTCATCGGCCAAATTTTCCAAATAATTCATCCATTCGGAATTATCGGAATTTATTTGAGCAAAAACAGGATGCAAAACACAAAAAAACACCCCCAACACAACATTCCACCTATTCATAGTACGCAATTTTTCATTCTCAATTCTCAATTCTCAATTCACAATTCTCAATTCACAATTCATAACTCACACTGGCTCCACTGCTGATTCCCAAAACTTGATGCAAAGAAAATCCGACATCAATTTTCCACTTATTCCATTGATAACCAATGCCAAAAGAAGGCGCTTTCCCTTGCGAATCGTATCCCGAACGAAGGAAAAACGATTCCGAAAACGCATATTCCAATCCGACGGAAAAGGCAAACGGAACAATTTTTCCAGTAGCAGTTTCCATCAAAACAACCGCTTCATTCGATAGATGATAGCGGATGCCCGCCATCCATCGCCAAGGTTTTGTTTCATAAGTAGTTAAAACATTTTCACCTAAAACCGACAAGTCAAATCGCTCGTTCAAACGATACGAAATTCCAATTCCGGAAGACAAAAAATATCGACTATCTTCTTCTAAAATAGACGATTGCATAATTGTTTCCAATTGGATTCCAATTGCAAGATTCGAAAAGATTTTTTTCGATAAAAATCCTTGCCAACTCGAAATCCGGTAATCGGAATAACCGAAAGTTACGAACTTTGTCCCGAAATCAATTTTCGAATTGGGACATTTCCAATAGAGAGTAGCCGTATTTAACTCACTCATTTCAAAGTGATTAAACACAGTCAGACCGATTTCTTTCTCCGAAGAAAAAGACAAATTTGCCGGATTGACCAATTCTTCGCTCAACGCCCGTACACGACCCAAAGCCAAGCTACGCGCATCGGTTTGCAAAAACTCGTCGACAGCCGAGATCTCAAAACATTTTAACAAGGAAAAGATCACAGTAAAGATCTTAACCGGTTGTTGGATAATGTGTTTCATCTGGTTATATTTTGGTTTCACATTTGGTTTTCGAAAGAAAGCGCGACAAAGATAGAAAATTTTTTTCAATTCAAGCAGTTGGAGTGAAAAAAATTCATAGCTTTGCAGGCTATCAGAATAATTAATAATAATTCATGCATTAAACAATGTAAAAAGTTAAAAAAGACATAATAAAAAAGCATTGACTTTATTGTCCTTGTTTCTGAATCCTGAGAAAATTCAAAAAGAAATACAATACAAGTACTTTTGCCGATGTTAAATCATATATGTTTTATCGATGAAAGAAGAGTTAATGATACCGGTTGCATTAATAATTCTTTCATAATGTTTGAAAATTTGAAAAAAAGTTTTTATTTTTGTCAGCGAATTGTTAATTTATCATATCAATTTTAAAATAATTTAAATAAATGAAGGAATTCGTATTATTTTTCAAATCTTTTTTCTTTTCAATAATGGGAGAGTTCATTTTATGGCTTTTTGCATTTGATTTTTTAATTACCGGTAATATCAAAACTGTATGTAAAGATATGTGTTCAGTTCTATTTTTAGGACTAATTATTAGAATGTGTTGTGGCTTTTTACGAAAATATTTAACATTGTCTATTGTTGACAATGACGATAATGCAACATTAGCGGCGAAAAGGAAACGTGTATTTCTACTGCTATCATTCTTTATGTCGGGAATTGCTCACTATCTTTTGTATCGCTATTGGTGGTACGAAATATTGAATTATCCTGATACAAACCCATACAAGTTGGTGTTTGTATCTTTTCTTTTTGGTATATTTTCGGCTATATACCTTGTAGAATCCCTTTGGGGTAAAATTCCTGTTGTGTGGAAACGTTAAAATAACTTTTCTGAATCGTGTGAAAATCATGAGTTGGTTATCCCAAGCATTCATATATGTTTTACCGATGAAAGAAGAGTTAATGATACCGGTTGAATTAATTATTCTTTCATAATGTTTGAAAAATTGAAAAAAAGTTTTTATTTTTGTCGGCGAATTGTTAAATTATCATGTCAATATGCTTATCAAATATTCATATAGTTTTTTTCAGATGATTCAAACAAAATAAACAAGAGTTATTAATTAAAAAAAATATATGAAATCCAATTGGAAACAACGCTTATTGGCGGTTTTTGCAGGAACGATGGTCGGTTCAATTATTTATTTTGCTTTGACCTATTTTATTTCCCAACCTAAAAATTGGTTACACATTGGACTGGAAGCATTTTTTTGCTCTTTGTTGAGCTGTTGTTTCGTGGTGCTTGTTCTTGGCAGAAAAAAAACTAAAAAAGATTGATTCCATTAAATATTTACATCATGAATCTCAAACAAAAAGTGCGTTGGAACAGCACAGTCAAGGTTATTACATGGATTGTTGTACCTTTGTTGATGTATGCCGAATACATCCTTATAAATCAGTTGTTACATCAGTTTGATATTGTTAGTTTATTGGCTTCCATTGGGTTACCCGTTATTCTTTTGTATTTTTTATTGCAAATGGCCACCTTTGTCGAATTGACTGAAAATCAACTTATCATTCATCGTTTAAGAGGAAATTTGATCATTTCCATACAGTCAATCAAAAATATTAATTTTCCGGTTGGACAATATGGTATTCGTTTGTTTGGAAGCGGCGGTTTGTTTGGTTATATAGGCTTATTTTACAACCGGCAAATCGGTAATTTTTATTCTTATATTGGGAATCGTTCGCAATCTTTTTGGATTGAAACGGAAAATGGCAAAAAATATGCTTTGAGTTGTGAAAACCGCGATTTGGTTATTCAAGCCATTCAAAACCAAATCACTAAGTGAATTTCATAAAATAAAATACCATAATGAAACGAAGGATTTTTCTTTGCTTTTTTCTTCTTTCAGCAAGCTATTTTTACGCTGTAGAAGAAAACATAGTCGTAAAAACAAGTAACGGCGATATTTACGGTACATTATTGCTGCCCGATTCCGCCCAAAACATTCCGATCGCATTATTGATTGCCGGCTCCGGCCCTACCGATCGTAACGGTAACCAACCAACGATGCAAACCAATACTTTAAAATATTTGGCCGAAGGATTGGAACAGAACGGAATAGCATCGCTCCGGTTCGATAAGCGGGCAATCGGCGAAAGCAAAGACGCCGGATTAAAAGAGGAAGATTTGCGTTTTGAAACCTACGTGAACGACGTGAAACTTTGGATTGACTTATTGGCAAAAGACACTCGTTTTCAATCGATTACGATTATTGGACACAGCGAAGGTTCATTGATTGGAATGTTGGCAGCCATGGAAAATCCGCACGTTTCGACTTTTGTTTCGCTGGCAGGCGTAGCACTTCCGGCCGATGAGGTTATTATGGAACAACTGAAAAATCAGCCGGCAACGGTTTTGGAACTGATTACCCCTATTTTTGCACAGTTGAAAAAAGGCCAAACGGTAACGGATGTTCCAACGACGCTGTTTTCGTTGTTTCGTCCGAGTGTGCAGCCTTACATGATTTCGTGGATAAAATATTCTCCGAAAGAAGAAATCAAAAAGCTGAATATCCCGATTTTGATTATTCAGGGAACGACCGATATACAAGTTCCAACGATTCACGCCGATTGGTTAGCCGAAGCCAATCCGAAAGCCGGTAAAAAAATCATCGAGTCGATGAATCATGTTTTGAAAAAATGCGAATCGACGGAACAATTACCGCAAATCGCCGTTTATACCAATCCCGCATTGCCCTTGGTCGATGAATTGCTACCGGCAATCGTACAATTCATAAGGTAATTAAATTAAAAAGGTAGAAAAAATTTTCCAATTCACGCAATCGGATTGAAAAAAAATTCATAGCTTTGCAAACTAAACAACTCGGATAGAAATATCCTTAAATAGAATGTGCTATGAGCGAAACTGTCATCCTTCCGGTAACGGAAGAACCCACGGAAACCGTAGAAACGGCGGTTGGAACGAGTGAAGTTGTTTCGGAAACGGAACAATTGAACAAAGAGGAAATTATCAAACGATTGTCGGACGCCGTTTCACAAGAAATGGGCGAAGCAACGAAAAACACGGTAGATGCCTTAAAACAAGCATTTTACAAGTTGAAACGTATCGAAACGGAATTGTTAAAAAAGGCGTTTACAGATACCGGTAATCCCGAAGAGGATTTCAAACCGGAAGAAGATCCTTTA
>JAISWY010000231.1 GCA_031270925.1 Candidatus Symbiothrix sp. | reverse complement strand
GGCAACTCGTCGATGAACTCGTTCAATCATTATTCTTACGGCGCAGTTTCGGAATGGATGTTCCGCTACATGGCCGGCATCGAAGCCGACGAAAATCATCCCGGATTCAAACATTTCATCCTTCAACCCAAGCCGGATATGCGAAAAATATCCGACAATAAGCGAATTTCAACCGTCTCTGCGGAATTTGGCTCGTATTACGGAAATATAAAAAGCAAATGGGAACGCAAGGCCGACGGAAATTATCGCTTTACCATTACCGTTCCGGCAAACACAACGGCAAGGCTTTATATTCCCAAATACAACCGTTTAACGGGAATAGAACAAAACGGCGTCGCGGCTGAAAACGTAGCAGGCGTAACGTTATTTACAAGCGAAGCGGAACAATTTGTACTCGATCTCGAATCGGGGATTTATATTTTTGATACTCAAAATAAGGCGATCAAATAGATAAAATAAAATTATAAAAAAGCAGTTATACATTATGAGATTAAAATTCATTTCCGCATTAATCCTCTCGGCTTACACGCTTTCCGCTCTAAACGCGCAAACTTTCACAGCCGAAAATCATTCCCAATTCGATTTAACGCTAACTTGGGATGCACAAATTACTCTCAGCAACGATACGCGAAATCTATTCGGCGTACTGTTACCCAAAGGATGGCGCGTTGCCGATAAAGGCGGCGATTTTACCGTTTCGTTTTCAAACGGCAATACATCCACCGGGCAATTCGCTTATTGTCAGTTTTATAGCGATTCTCTTGCCGGAAACCTCGAAACGCCCGCCGGATACTATTGGTGGGGCGGACGGGCAATCGACAAAATTAAATTTACCAATCGTGCTACTTTCGATATTGATTTTTCGCTAAAAATTCTTACCGACCATAAAACCGGTAATTTCAATTTGAAATTTGCAACAGGCAGCGACCCTTCAGGCAGCATAAGCAATCATTTTGTCAGCGATCCGTTTCAAGTTTCGGTCAGTTACGCCAACGAATTTCCCGCCGCGAAAACGTATAATTGGCAGCACATTACAGGAAATTTCAATACGGAATATTTTGCAGACAAAGATTTTGACGGCTATTTTCTGCGTTATTACGGATGGAACGGCGGCGACGTCGGCATGTCCACCGTTTTGCCCGACGGCCGAAGCATTTGGACTTGGGGCGATTACGATGTCGGCGTAGTCAATTCGGAACGCAACCGATTACCGGAATTAAATCAATTTCCGCGAAACGGCCTGACAATTCAGGAAAAATATTCCGATTTCAGCGCTTTCAAATTATTGACAAACGGTAAAAATATAGGAAAAATCGAAGCTTCAATCGTCTATCGCGACAATGCCGGAAACCCGCGTCCCGGCGGCGACGAATGGTATTGGCCGATGGGTGGGCATATTTATTACCGCAACGGCGTTCCCGAACTGCAAATCCTCTTGGAACACACGCGAAACGCCGGCGGCGGACAATGGGGCATGGAAGGCGTTGGCGTGGACGTGGCGGTATTCTCGCTGCCCGATTTGGAATTGCAACGGGTTGTAAAAGACCGATATACAGGTAAAATCGGTTTTGGAAATATCGCTTTCGGCGACGATGACGGAGTGGTGTATATTTACGGCGAGCGGCATTTCGGCATTTGCGTGAGCGCCACTTTTGTTGCTCGAAATTCCGAAGGCGACTTAACAGGCATCTGGGAATTTTACGATGCCGCCACCGGAAATTGGACAACCACGCACGAGTGGGCGGAAATTGACACAGACGGATGGTGGAACGACAAGCATCAACTGCTTAACAACGCGATTTTCGTTTTCAAAGACGGAGGAAAATATTTCGCCTTTGAGCAGGAGCCTTGTTTCAGTCCCAATTCATTTGTTCACGATGCCGCTTCGCCGGTTGGTCCGTTTAGCAATCGCCGTAAAGTGGGACAACTTCCCGCCGATATTACTTCCAACAATTTTATTTGCTATATTCCGGCTCTGCATCAGCAATTTTCAAAAGACGGCGAGTTACTTTATTCCGTCAGCAAAAACTACAACGGTGATTTTGACCGTTTCAACAACAACCAATCGGCAAACTACTATCTACCCTACTTTTTCCGCGTAAAAAAATGGCGGGACAAATTGAATATCGTTGAAAACAACATCCCTTGCGTGCCGGCAGTTGCCTTCGAGTATTGGCTCGCGGACGAATATCCTGCTATGGATAACGATGCAAATACGATTTTTCGCACTCCAATGCAAGAAAACAGCATAAGCATTACGGGCGTTGCGCCTCAAAATATTCTTCTTCGTCAATACACAATCACATCTGCGCCCGACAGTTCCGAAAAAGACCCGCTGCATTGGCAACTTCTCGGTTCAGCCGACGGTGAACACTGGACAATTCTCGACGAACGCTATCATGCCGTATTTGAAGAGCGCGGGCAAACCAATTCTTATACCGTTTCCATTGGCCGGACTTGCAAGTATTTTCGTTTGAACGTTTTAGCAGTCAATGGTTCGGCCGAACTGCAAATAGCCGAATGGCAACTCTTCGGGCGACACACCGATTTTAATTATCCGAATGAAACGGCGATAAGGAAAACCGAAATGCCCGATATTCGTGTTTATCCCAATCCCGCAACAGATGAACTGAGAATTGAGAGTGGAGAATCGAGAATTGGGAATGTCGAAATTTTTGACATTTCAGGTCGCAAAATTCTTAATTCTCGATTCTCCACTCTCAATTCTCAATTAAAAATCAACGTTTGCGCGTTGCCTACAGGTTTGTATCTTTTAAGAACAGAAACAGAATCGGGAAGTCAAGTATTCAAGTTTAATAAAAAACAATAAAAATATGAAACATCTTTTTATTATTTTCAATTTTGCATTTTGCATCTTACAGTTCGCATGTGCCGCTATGCCTGTCGATTACGTCAGCACATTAGTCGGCACACAATCGAAACACTCGTTATCCACCGGAAATACCTATCCGGCGATAGCGTTGCCCTGGGGAATGAATTTCTGGACGCCCCAAACCGGAAAAATGGGCGACGGTTGGTGCTACACCTACGACGCCGACAAAATTCGCGGTTTCAAGCAAACCCATCAACCCAGTCCATGGATCAATGACTACGGACAATTCTCCATCATGCCGATTACCGGCGATCCTGTTTTTGATGAAGACGCGCGAGCAAGTTGGTTTTCGCATAAGTCGGAAATCGCCAAACCGTATTATTATAAAGTGTATTTAGCCGATCACGATGTAGTTACCGAAGTTACACCGACCGAACGCGCGGCCATGTTCCGTTTCACTTTTCCGGAAAGAGAATATTCATACATCGTGATAGATGCTTTCGATAACGGCTCTTACGTGAAAATTATCCCCGAAGAAAACAAAATCATCGGCTATACGACGAAAAACAGTGGTGGCGTTCCCGAAAACTTCAAAAATTATTTTGTCATTGTTTTCGACAAATCATTTCCCTTTGTTGGCCTGAGCGATAAGAATCGTCAAATTACAAAAGGCGCCAACGAAAGTCAATCCAAGCATTCGATGGCCATTGCCGGTTTTCCTACTCGCAAAGGCGAAGTTGTACATGCTCGCGTAGCATCTTCTTTCATCAGTTATGAACAAGCCGAACTTAATCTGCAAGAACTCGGAAACAACGATTTTGAAACCATCAAGAAAAACGGTGAAAAACGATGGAACGAAGTGCTGGGCAAGGTCGAAATCGAAAGCAACAACATCGACAAATTACGCACCTTTTATTCCTGCCTGTATCGTTCCGTTCTTTTTCCGAGAAGTTTTTTTGAATACGACAAAAACGGAAATGCAGTGCATTACAGTCCGTACAACGGACAAATATTATCCGGTTATATGTTTACCGACACCGGATTTTGGGATACCTTCCGTTGCCTGTTTCCCTTGTTGAATCTTTTGTATCCCGAAATGAACGCAAAAATGCAGGAAGGATTAATCAATACATACAAAGAAAGCGGCTTTTTTCCCGAATGGGCAAGCCCCGGCCATCGCGGTTGCATGGTCGGCAACAATTCCGCATCCATTCTCGCCGACGCCTTTTTGCAGGGCGTTAGCACAGAGACATTGCATGCAAGGCCTCTCCAAGATGTTTTATGGGAGGGAATCACTTACTCCGCAAACCACGTGCATCCGCAAATTTCTTCTACCGGCCGCTTGGGTTATGAATATTACAATCGCTTGGGCTATGTGCCTTGCGATGTGAAGATCGACGAAAGCGCCGCCCGCACCTTGGAATACGCTTACGATGATTGGTGCATTTATCAATTAGGGAAAGCGCTCGGCAAGCCCGAATCGGAAATCAAAATTTACGCCGAACGCAGCCAAAATTATAAAAACCTGTTCAACAAAAAATACAATTTGATGCAGGGCAAACGTCAAAACGGCGAATTTAGCGAACCGTTCAGTCCGTTCAAATGGGGCGGCGATTTTACCGAAGGCAATGCACTACACTACACTTGGTCGGTTTTCCACGACCCGCAAGGCTTAATCGACTTGATGGGTGGAACAAAAACATTCAACCAAATGCTTGATACGGTATTCGCCCTGCCGCCCATTTTCGACAACAGCTATTACGGAAGCACCATCCACGAAATCCGCGAGATGCAAATCATGAACATGGGTAATTACGCGCACGGAAATCAGCCGATTCAGCACATGATTTATTTGTATAATTATTCCGGCGAACCTTGGAAAGCGCAATTCCACCTTCGCGATGTAATGGACAAAATGTATTTACCGACGCCCGACGGCTATTGCGGCGATGAAGACAACGGTCAAACATCGGCTTGGTACGTCTTCTCGGCGCTCGGCTTTTATCCCGTTTGCCCCGGCAGCGGACAGTATGTGATCGGTTCGCCGCTTTTCCCGAAAGCAAAACTGTACTT
>JAISWY010000222.1 GCA_031270925.1 Candidatus Symbiothrix sp. | reverse complement strand
ATAATAATAATAATAATAATCCTAAAATTCTGATTTTCATAGCGTTACTTATTCTTAACGGATTTTTCGAGGTTATATTCATTCACAATTTCTACCATATTTTTAGTGGTATATTGTTTTGTTTTGATTTTTTCGGCCAATTCGGGATAATCGCTGAAATAATTGGAAAGCACTTTGGGAGTCGGATCGAACAAAGTAATCCCGCTGGCTTTTGCACCCACGATACGCGGCAGATCTTCATCCTGTTTTTGGCAAGCATACCAATGATCGACGAATGTAGCGCCGTTTTGCTTGGTAATAACCGTGTAAGTATATAACGAACATGGCCCGGAAACGATCAATTGCATCCACATCGGTTTTTTTGCGACTTTATCTTTGCCGCGAAGAAAACTCGAATAACCGATGTATTTCAGATAATCCAAGACCATATCACCATCGCTGTAGTGGATAATTACGCGCTGCAATTCGACGCTTTGAATGGTAACGGACTTCGCATTTTGCACTTCCTTATACTTCAATTTTTTAGCGTCCAATTTAAAATCTTGAACTAAACACTCGATTTTTTCGCCGTCGATTTTTACCAGCGTGGCGGGAACATACTTTGCGCCAAAACTATAAATAGAACACAATGCCGCCATCAAAAAAAATACAGACTTTTTCATTTCAATAACATTTTATATAATAAGTGACTTCTAAGAATTATCGTTTTTCTTTTGATTTTTTTTCAGAGCTGAAGTCCATTAAAAACTCTGTTAAAAAAATCGCAACAAAGTTACAACAAATTTTTGTATAATTATATGTTTTTTATAAAAAATTCCACCTATCTATCTATATGTCAGTGTTTTAACTCTAAAGTATTTAACTTCTATTAACGCTTAACCGGCAATTATTGCAGACGGACAATTTGCTCATAACGACACATATTATAAGTCACATTTATCAAGCCAAGCACTCCCCTACTCCACTCAAAACCAATAATTGATAGTAAATAAATAAGAGTTATTTTATCAATTTACAAATGCAATTGTAAATCATTGTTAATGCTGTAAATTGAGAGTAGTTCTAATTTACAAAGATGAATTTTTGACATGTAAATTGTTTACATTTACAGTGATATATGTAAATTATAATGGATAATGATTCATTTTTAAACTAAAAAATAAGGAATTTACACTATTTTGTAAATCAAATGTGTAAATTACTGTGTTTTAGTTAATTACACTCAAAGAATTAACTAAAATCCAGCTATATATGAAGTATGAGGATAAAATACAAAATATCTTGAATAATTGCAAAAGTCTGAAAGAAAGGCTAATTCTTTTTTTGAGGCGCTATTGTTTTTGATCCTGTGTTTCTGCTTGGCAAAAAATATCTTGTTTCAATAGTTCAACAATTCATTCAGCCGTGCATATCGCCCGCGCACAAAGCCTTCGTCATCGGTAAGGATATAGGTTGGCGTGCCTACAATGCCGTAATTGATGAAATTCAGTCCGTCAAAGCCTCGAAAATCGCAATATTTATCCATCCAGGGAAGTTTGCCGGCGGTATATTCAAAAACATCGGTGGCGACGTCGGCGGCAATCGAAATCACACGAATTTTATTTTCGGTAAGCCGCGAATAGTTTTTCTTCAATTCTTCCAACTCATAATGACAGTTGCCGCAGCCCGTTTCGTAAAAAAGTATCAGGCTTCTTTTCGGAAAAAACGAACTGTCGCCGACCGCAAGTTCCGGCGCAGCTTGTCCTTTCAGCGGAATATTCACGTTTGCAATGATTTGAGGCATCAAATCTTCGCGACCATACCGGCTGAATGAGTTAATTAATGTTTGTGTCAGTTCGCGGTTTAATATTGGGTCTTGCGTCCGGTTCAGCATTGCGCGGCTTTGCGAAACCAACAACGAATCTTCGCTGTTCAAATTGTTTTCGTACCATACCTGAAAAAAAGTCGTCCAAAAGCCACTTGTGTATAAGTCATTGATATTCAATTGTTCGGCAATGAAACGCTTCTGTTCTTCCTGTAATTTTTCGGGAATGATTACAAAAGAGGAGCCGGAAGCGGTCAGATAGCGGATAATTTCCATGATTCTTGCTGCATATAGCGGACTTCGAGCAATTTCGGTGTTCAAGGCTGTATATTCCGCTTCGATGTCTTGTTTTTCCTTTTGGCTGTTTGCCTGCATATATCGTTCAAACAATCTTGCCTGACCGGTTGTGTAGCGGTTAATCGCTTCATTTTCAGGCGAATTGGAATAAACAAGCGAATCAAGTCCCGATATTTTCGGTGGAGTTGTAAGGCTTACATCCCGCTCGTTGTTCACAATCATATTCACGAGTACCCTTTTGTCGCCGGGGAAAAGCAGTTTTCCAACGCCGCGATAATTGGAATATTCCGCAGGAATCGCAACCGTCATCCTGCCTTGGGCGTCGGAAGTTCCGTCGGCGACGGTATCGCGTTTCGCTCCACGTTCGAGGACAAAGACGTAATCGTAACCGGCATATTCGGGCAAAAGGAAACGAATCGTGTTTTGTTGTGCTTCCGCTACGCCGCAAAACATTGATAATAAAAATAATAAGATAAAAATGTTCCTGCTCATGATTCGATGAATTTTTCGTTTGTATTTTTTATATAATGTTCAAATTACCCTAACCGGCACATTCAGCGAATGCGCGTGTTTTTTCATTTATCCATAGCCATAATTTCTTCCAAAACAACATCTAAACGTCCCATAAACGCCCCTTTATCGCCCACTTGGTTAATGACTACCTCTTTGCCGTCAAGATTCAAGCGGCGATCGGCGAATTGCAATAAAGTATGTGAATGTCCGCCGAGAATGATGTCGATATTGCGGCTGTTTTGCGCCAAATAAATATCGCCTTGGGGGTTTTCTTCCTCAAGATAACCCAAATGCGAGAGGCAAATAATCAAATCGCAACCTTTCTGTTCTTTGAGAAAAGCGGCGGTTTCGTTGGCTACCGTAACCGGATCGAGGTAAACCATGTCGCGATAATTCGGTTCGGCAATCAAGCCTTCGGGCGAAACCAAGAGGCCGATAACACCAATTCTAATGCCTTCGCGGTAAAAAATATGATAAGGTTCAATCAAGCCTTCGAGCGGTGTAGCGTTTACTTTAATGTTTGAAACCACAACCGGAAAACGCGCCGCACGCAACATCGTCTCCAATTTTTCCAGTCCGTTATCGAACTCGTGGTTACCGAGGCAAACGGCGTCGTAGTGCATCAGATTCATGCAGGCTACTTCCACCGCGCCTCCGAAAAGGTTGAAATAAGGCGTTCCCTGCACGAAATCGCCGCAGTGGAAAAGCAGAACATTGTCGTTTTCCTCGCGAACGCTTTCGACGTATGCTTCCTGACGGACAATTCCGCCTAATCCGCCGTTGCGCACCGAGTTTTCGGGCAGCGGCATAATACGGCTGTGCGTATCGTTGTGATGCAAAATCACTACTTTTTTCGTTTCCTGTGCAAACAGTTGGATACTACTGAATAATAGTAATCCGATTATCCAATTCCGCATTGACTTCTTGATTATTATCGGTTAAACGTTGAATATAGTGTATCATCATGCTTCGCAAGGTTTCCTGCGAATCGATTCGATGGATGGATTTCCGGAATGCAATCATGCCGTCGTTGCCCTCCGCCACATAATCGACCGTGCAAACGCGATAGACTTGCTTTTCGTCCAAAGCTTTCCCGCCGATTTCCAATGATTGGATTTGGCGGTTTTTGATCGTCAGTTGCAGATTGGTCGATAAACCTTCGCCACCGTTGAAAGCGAGGAACTCAAACAATTCCTTCACTGCCGATCCGGGCATTTCCAAAAGAACTAAACGGTTTTCAAATGGAAAAATCTCGTACAATTCGCCAATCGTTATTTCGCCCTGATTCAACGAAGTGCGCAAACCGCCCATGTTGATAAGCGCAAAATCGACATTTCCCCAGATTTCGCCGGCGATCCGGAACATCATATCGGCGGTAAAATTACTGAGTCGGCTTTGCGGATATCCGGTAGGCAGTATTTGAGTCGCGATTCCCACCGGCTTATTCATCTCGTTGTCTATCTGCACTTTATACGTCTCGACCAATTCCGCCAATTTAGGATTGGCTTTCGCATCCCAAACGCTGTCGATGGTAACGCGCGAACTTTCAATTGATTGCACGACATAATGATGGGGTGCGCAGGCGAACGCCAACATTCCCAAAAGCGGCAAAAAGCTCATTTTTATATTTTTAACCTTCCTCATAATCATAATATGCTGAATTTTCTACTTCTTTTACTTTTTTGAACAGATCGGACGCGAACACAAAATCGTTCAATTCCTGATTGCGCGACGACATGATTTCGTCTTTCGTCCCTTCCCATTCTTTTTTTCCGTCGTTGATGAAAATAATTTTTTCGCCGATATTCATTACCGAGTTCATATCGTGCGTGTTGATGACGGTGGTCATTTTGTATTCGACCGTTAGATCGTGAATCAAATCGTCGATTAGAAGCGATGTTTTGGGATCCAAGCCCGAATTGGGTTCATCGCAGAAAAGGTATTTCGGATTCAAGGCGATGGCGCGAGCGATGGCGGCGCGTTTCATCATTCCACCGCTGATTTCGCCCGGATAGGAATGTTGGGCGTCGTTCAAATTAACCCTTTCGAGGCAAAAAACCGCGCGTTTTTCGCGATCTTTCCGGCTTTCTCCGGTAAACATGGTCAGCGGAAACATTACATTTTCCAGCACAGTCATCGAATCGAAGAGTGCCGAGCCTTGAAACAACATTCCCATTTCGCGACGGATGGCTTTCAATTCTTTGGCATTCATATTCGGTAGATTGCGACCGTCGTAGAGGATTTTTCCGGAATCGGGACGAAACAGTCCAATCAGAATTTTCATGAAAACCGTTTTGCCCGAACCGCTCCGGCCGATAATCAGATTCGTTTTTCCCGGGTCGAAAACCGCGGAAATGTCTTTGATTACTTCTTTTTCGTCGAACGATTTATGAATATGTTGTACTTCAATCATTAAATTGATACTATCATGTATAGAAAACAGGGGACAAATATAACATAAATCTTTCTTATTTTATGTTTTTTGAATAAAAGGATTTCATTTATTCTAAAATCAAATCAAATCATTTCGCAATCAACAAAAAGTAATTTTTCTTTCCTTTCTGCACCAAAATATACTTGCCGCCCAACAAATACGAAGCATCAATCACAGCATCAAAAGCCGCCAATTTTTCTTTATTGATGCTCACACCGCCGCTCTGCACCAACTTCCGCATCTCGCCTTTCGACGGGAAAACGGAGGTTTTTTCGGCTAATAAATCAACAGCTTTGATGCCCGCCGCCAATTCATCTTTTGAGATTTCGTGTTTTTCCACTCCGGCGAAAACATCCTGCAAAGTAGCTTCATCCAATTTTTTCAAGGCTTCGGACGTGGAATTTCCGAAAAGAATTTGCGAGGCTTCCACCGCCGCATCGTAGTCTTCCTGAGAGTGAACCATTACTGTAACTTCCTGTGCCAAACGTTTTTGCAAAGAACGGAGATGCGGCGCCGCACGTTGTTCTTCAATTAGTGTATCAATTTCTTCTTTCGACAAAGCCGTAAAAATCTTGATGTATTTTTCGGCATCGGCGTCGCTCACATTCAACCAGAATTGATAGAATTTGTAGGGCGAAGTGTAACGACGGTCGAGCCAGACATTGCCGCTCTCGGTTTTCCCGAATTTGCCGCCGTCGGCTTTCGTAATCAGCGGACACGTGAGCGCAAAAGCTTCGCCACTTTCTTTCCGGCGAATCAACTCGGTGCCGGTGGTAATATTTCCCCATTGGTCGGAACCGCCCATTTGCAGTTTGCAATCGTAATTCTGATACAAAAACAGAAAATCGTAGCCTTGCAACAGTTGGTAGGAAAATTCGGTAAACGACATTCCCACAGAGGCTTCGGCGCCTAAGCGCTTTTTTACGGAATCTTTGGACATCATGTAATTGACCGTGAGATGCTTGCCGATGTCGCGGATGAAATTCAGAAACGAATAATCCTTCATCCAATCATAATTATTGACCAAAACGGCGGCGTTGGGCGCATCGGAATCGAAATCCAAAAATTTGATCAATTGTGCTTTAATGCCTTCCTGATTGCGGCGTAATGTAGCCTCATCCAATAAGTTACGCTCTTGTGATTTCATCGATGGATCGCCGATCATTCCGGTAGCTCCGCCAACCAATGCAATGGGACGATGCCCCGCGCGTTGAAAATGTTTCAACATCATCACGCCTACCAAGTGGCCGATATGCAGCGAATCGGCAGTTGGGTCGATGCCCACATAGGCCGATGTCAGTTCTTTTTGCAATTGTTCTTCGGTGCCGGGCATCATGTCGTGAATCATGCCGCGCCATTTCAGTTCTTCTACGAAATTCATTGTATTTTTTTTAATCGGACTGCAAAGGTAATATTAAATCGTTAATCACACAATCTTTCCCTTTTATTCAATAATTCGCAGATTCAACTTTATTCTTGTTCATTTCATCTCTTAATCACCTTGACCGTCTTCCCATTGACATGGACAAGATACACACCCTGCGGCAAATGACCAACAGCAACAGGCTCGTTGCCGGCGACGGTTTGTGTCCATACCCTGCGGCCGCGGAAATCGCTTACCGTTACCTGCGTGGGGACGGTGATACCGTCGATGCGGAAGCTTTCCGCAACCGGATTGGGGTAAAGGCGGATACCGCTTCCCGCCGCCGGCGCTTCGATGGCCGCAGGTACGTATGCCTTAACTTCTTTGAAGTCTTGCCATACTGCGGTGGTGCGGTATGTTTCGATGGATGCAGCGGGAACGTAGAGAAAGACATTCTCTAAATTAACAGCATAAAATACATTACTGTTTATTTCCTGCGGCTCCGGATTCAGATTGGTAACGGAAGTCAAACTGCTGCACCATGAAAAAGCCCAATCTCCAATACTTGTTACGCTGTTGGGAATAGTAAGTGAAGTCAGTCCGCTGCAACGGTGAAAAGCATACTCTTCAATACTTGTTACGCTGCTCGGAATGGTAAGCTCTGTCAAACTGTAGCAACCGGAAAAAGCACTCGCTCCAATACTTGTTACACTGCCCGGAATGGTAAGCTCTGTCAAACTGCTGCATTCGGCAAAAGCATAATTTTCAATACTTGTTACGCTACTTGGAATGGTAAGTTCTGTCAAACTGCTGCAATAGGAAAAAGCACTCGCTCCAATACTTGTTACGCTGCCCGGAATGGTAAGCTCTGTCAAACTGCTGCAACTGTAAAAAGCCTCATCTCCAATACTTGTTACGCTACTTGGAATGGTAATCTCAGTCAAACTGTTGCATTCGGCAAAAGCACGCACTCCAATACTTGTTACGCTGCCCGGAATGGTAATCTCAGTCAAACTGAGGCAATAGTAAAAAGCAGCCATTCCAATACTTGTTACGCTACTTGAAATGGTAATCTCAGTCAAACTGTTGCATTCGGCAAAAGCATAAGTTCCAACACTTGTTACACCGGAAGGAACAGTATATTCTCCTTCCTTTCCGGCAGGATAACATAATAATATCGTTTTATCCTTGTTGAACAGGACGCCATTACCGGATGAATAATATCCATTCTCATTTTCTACAATAATCTCAGTCAAACTGCTGCATGCGTAAAAAGCACCCGCTTCAACACTTGTTACGCTAGCGGGAATGGTAAACTCAGTCAAACTGCTGCAACCGGCAAAAGCATAAGCTCCAATACTTGTTACGCTTGTGGGAATGGTAATCTCAGTCAAATTGCTGCAATCGGCAAAAGCATAAACTCCAATACTTGTTGCTCCTTCTTCAATCACGACCCTTGCGATAAAAAAACTATTGGAGGACCAGGGGACAAAGCGAGGGGAAGCATAGTTCTCCATCTCTCCCGTTCCTCTAACAGTAAGCGTACTGTCGGATAAAGACAGTGTCCACGTGAGTTTCTCGCCGCACGTTCCGTTTGCATCCTGTGCAAAACCTGTTGCCGTACCGAGCAGCAACATCATACTTAAAAATAAAATTCGTGTTCTCATAAAATGTAAATTAAAAATTAAAAATACCTTTCTATCCTGTTTATTTCATCTCTTAATCACCTTGACCGTCTTCCCGTTGACCTGGACAAGATACACGCCCTGCGGCAAATGACCAACAGCAACAGGCTCGTTGCCGGCGACGGTTTGTGTCCATACCGTGCAGCCGCGGAAATCGGTTACCCTTACCTGCGTGGGGACGGTGATACCGTCGATGCAGAAGCTTTCTGCAACCGGATTGGGGTAAAGGCGGATACTGCTTTCCGCAGCAGGCGCTTCGATGGCCGCAGGTACGTATGCCTTAATCTCTTTGAAGTCTTCCCATACTGCGGTGGTGCGGTATATTTCGACAGATGCAGCGGGAACGTAGAGA
>JAISWY010000176.1 GCA_031270925.1 Candidatus Symbiothrix sp. | reverse complement strand
TTCGATTCCCACCTGATCTTTAGCTTCATCGTTCACGTAACTGATAGCGTCGGCGTGGATTTCTCCGTCTTCCAATTCGATGCCGTCGGCCAATTTTTGCATATCTTCTATTTCTACGTCTTTATCCAGCCATACGTGATAAATTTTCTTTTTCAGGTATTTTGGATGCGTCAGTTTCGACGATAAATCGCCGTCGTTGGTCAGCAACAATACGCCGGTGGTGTTTCTATCCAAGCGTCCCACTGGGAAGATGCGTTCCTGACAGGCGGTTTTTACCAAATCCATTACGGTCAATCGTTCTTGTGGATCGTCGGCGGTGGTAACGCAGTTGCGCGGTTTATTGAGCAAAAGATAGATTTTTTGTTCAAGTTTCACGGGTTCGTTGTGGAACGTAACTTCGTCGGCGCGTTTCACTTTTGTGCCGACTTCGGAAACTACTGTTCCGTTTACCAAAACCAATCCGGCTTTGATAAATTCGTCGGCTTCGCGGCGCGAGCATACGCCTGCATTGGCCAAATATTTGTTCAAGCGGATCAATTCTTCCGGGTCCCAATGTTCTTCGCGGTACTTCAATTGCTTTTGCACGCCGTACTTCGCGTTGGGATTGTAGGGTTGTTTTCCCCTCATGTTCGGTTGATTCCGGTTGAATCCGGGACGTTGTTGATAGCCACCCTGTTGGCGCGGTTGATACGGACGGTCGCCATAATTGGAACGAGAGGGTGTAACCGCTTCGCCCACGCGAGGACGTCTTTTCTTTACCAAACCGTCGTTTTGATAGTCCGACGAGTTGTTGTCGTAATTGGGTTGCGGACGATCGTAGCCATCGTTTTCGCGATAGTTTGGACGGTTGTACGACGGACGGTTGCTGTTGTAGCCACCTTCGCGATTGCCGTTGTAACCGCCCTCACGATTGTTGTAGTTGTTGTCGCGGTTGTTGTAACCGCCTTCACGGTTGTAAGAAGGTCGTGGCCGGTACCCGCTATCTTCGCGATAGCCGTAGGCATCCGAACCGGAACGGTTGTAGTTGTTCCGGTTGTCCGTTCTTCCATAACTTCCTTGGTTGTTGTAATTCGAGCGAGTCGAATTGTATGGTCTTCTCTCACGATTCTGACCATCGCTGTTTTGCCCGTCATTGTAGCGGGGCTTCCAATCTTCTGTCATCATTTTTTAAAATTAAAAATTTGAAACTTGATTATATACCTGTATAATTTTGAGGTGTTATGCTATTTAATTCGTTTTTCACGTCGTTTTTCACGTCGAGCATTTGAATAAAAGTCTTGATCGATTGCTCGGTAATGGCTTCGTTGGTGCGCGTTAATGCTTTCAAAGCCTCGTAGGGCTTGGGATAGCCTTCGCGCCGCAAAATGGTTTGGATGCCTTCGGCTACCACAGCCCAGCTATTATCCAAATCCTTTTCGATAATATCCTTGTTGAGCAGGAGTTTCGACAAGCCTTTTTGCAAACTTTGCAAAGAGATGAAAATATGTGCGAGCGGCACGCCGATGTTGCGTAAAACGGTAGAATCGGTCAAGTCGCGTTGCAGACGGGAAATGGGTAGTTTGGCGGCCAGATGTTCGAGTAAAGCGTTGGCTATTCCAAGGTTGCCTTCCGCGTTTTCGAAATCAATCGGGTTTACTTTATGCGGCATAGCCGACGATCCGATTTCGCCTTCCTTGATTTTCTGCTTGAAATATTCCATCGAGATGTATTGCCAAAAATCGCGGCACAAGTCGATGAGAATGGTGTTGATGCGTTTCATAGCGTCGAGAAGAGCCGAGAGAGCATCGTAATTCGAGATTTGCGTTGTCCATTGTTCGCGGCATAGACCCAATTTTTCATATACGAAACGATCGCCGAAATTTTTCCAATCGTATTGCGGATAAGCCAAATGGTGCGCGTTGTAATTACCGGTCGCTCCGCCGAATTTCGCGGTTAGCGGGATGGATTGCAAGACCGAAAATTGTTTTTCCAAACGATAGGCGAATACTTTGATTTCTTTGCCTAATCGAGTGGGGGAGGCCGGTTGGCCGTGTGTTTTGGCAAGCATCGAAACATCCGCCCATTCGTCGGCGTAATGTTGCAGAACTTGAATGATTTGGTTTATCATCGGGCAATATTCCAAATCCAAAGCTTCTTTGATGGAAAGTGGGACAGCTGTATTGTTAATATCTTGCGAAGTTAATCCGAAATGGATAAATTCCTTATAATCGGATAATTGCAGTTTGTCGAATTGCTCTTTCAGGAAGTATTCGACGGCTTTTACGTCGTGATTCGTCGTTTTTTCGATTTGCTTAATATGTTCGGCATCATCAAGAGAAAACGAATGATAGATATTGCGGAGTACTTCGTACATTTCGATTGTCGCGATTTTTTCCAACTGTGGAAGCGGCAATTCGCATAGCGAGATAAAATATTCTATTTCAACTAAAACCCGATAACGAATGAGAGCGTATTCGGAAAAATAGCTGGCAAGGTTTACCGTTTTATCGCGATACCGACCATCAACGGGGGAAATCGCCGTGAGTGTGTTTAATTTCATAAAAAAACTATCTGCCTTCCGGTCAAGTGAATTATTAATCAAATCGGTTGCAAAGGTAGTTGTTTTTTTTGAATTTTCAAAAAAATATTTTTTATGGTT
>JAISWY010000194.1 GCA_031270925.1 Candidatus Symbiothrix sp. | reverse complement strand
TCTTGCTTTCGATCAAGAAAAATTTACATAAGAACCAAATCATTACCGAAACGGCCGTATCGGGCTATCAGCAGGATTTTATGAAAATCGGAATGCAAATCAATGATTCGTTTACCGTCGAAGAATGGAAAGAGGTTTATAAAAGGCTGATTTATTGGGAGTTAGAATTAGAAGAATCGCAAACCGGAATGACCGATTTGCTACGTGCCCAAAAATTGGAAGCCAATCAAGTATTTGGTAAGTTCGTGAAAAAGAATTACGAGCGATGGGTTACTCGTCCCGAAAGCAACGACCGCCCCTTGATGAGTCCCGATATCTTCAAAACTAAACTTTTTCCATTATTGGATAATGACGATAAGGTGTTTTTCGTCGTCATCGACAATTTCCGTTTAGACCAATGGCGCGAAGTCAGGGATTTGCTGTCGGAATTTTTCACTTTTCAGGAAGACTTATATTTCTCAATTTTGCCAACGGCCACGCAATATGCCCGCAACGCCATTTTTTCGGGATTGATGCCGTTGCAAATCGAAAAAATGTTTCCCGATTTGTGGGTGGACGAAGAATCGGAAGAAGGCAAAAACCTCAACGAGGCGCCGCTGATTCAAACACAAATCAACCGTTTCCGCAAGAAATATTCGTTTTCGTATCACAAAATCAACGAATCGAATTTCGGAGAAAAACTTCTGCAAAATTTCAATCAACTGGAAAACTATCCCTTGAATGTGGTGGTGCTGAATTTCGTGGATATGCTTTCGCACGCGCGTACCGAGTCGAAAATGGTACGCGAACTCGCCTCGTCGGAAGCAGCTTACCGTTCGCTCACCCGTTCGTGGTTTAAACATTCGACGACCTTGGAACTATTCCGGAAAATCGCAGAAAAAGGCTACAAAGTCATCCTGACGACCGACCACGGCGCCATCCGCGTAACCGAACCGATTAAAGTGATCGGCGACAAAAACACGAACACCAATTTGCGTTACAAATTAGGTAAAAACCTGTCGTACAATCCGAAAGAAGTATTTGAAATCGCCAACCCCGAACGATTGGGATTGCCTGCTCCGAACGTCAGCACGCGCTACATTTTCGCGACGAACGAAGATTTTTTCGCCTATCCCAACAATTATAATTATTACGTTTCGTATTATAACAACACGTTTCAGCATGGCGGCATTTCGATGGAAGAGATGATGATTCCGCTCATTACTTTGGACCCGAAATAAGCGATGGAACTGCCGAAAGATTTTGTATCGAGGACAAAACCACTCTTGAACGACGAATGGGAAGTGTTTGAACAAGCCTTGCAAACCGAAAGTCCGGTTAGTATCCGATTGAATCCGGCAAAGATTTTTCCGAATGAAAAATTGGAGATATTGAACTTGGCTTATGAGCCTGTTTCGTGGGCTTCTCATGCGTTTTATTTGGAGGAACGACCGGTTTTCACGCTCGATCCATTGTTTCATGCCGGTTGTTATTATGTGCAGGAAGCTTCGTCGATGTATTTGGAACAAATTGTAAATCAATACATTAAAACTCCGGTTAAATGTTTGGATTTGTGCGCCGCTCCGGGCGGAAAATCCACGCATTTACTTTCGATTTTGCCCGAAGGCAGTCATTTGACGGCCAATGAAGTCATTCGCTCGCGCGTTTCAATTTTATCCGAAAACATTGTCAAATGGGGCTATCCGAATGTAAGGGTAACGAACAACGATCCGAAAGATTTCGGCCGTTTATCCGAATCGTTCGATGTACTGCTGATTGATGCACCTTGTTCGGGCGAAGGAATGTTCCGAAAAGATGCGAAAGCCGGTCGCGAATGGTCAATCAATAACGTACAATTATGCGCCGAACGGCAAAAACGCATCCTCGCCGATTGTTGGAACAGTTTGAAATCCAACGGTTTATTGATTTACAGCACTTGCACTTACAACCGAGAGGAAAACGAGGAAAACATCGAATGGATTTGCCGCAGATTAGGCGCCGAAATCGTGGAAGCGCCGAAGCGGTTTTGGCCGCATCGCACGAAAGGCGAAGGATTTTGCATTTCAATTTTACGAAAAACCGGCAACTCTCCGGCCGCCAACCTTCGGCCCGGCGTCTCGTCAAACAAACGCCACGCACGTTCCGACAATCAGCCTCAACATGATTCGGTAATGTCGATTAAACCGAGCAATGACTTTCCTTGTTGGGATGTCGATAAATCAACCGCTTTAAATTATCTTCGGAGAGAAGCATTAATCAATATTCCAAGTGAGTTGCCAAAAGGCTATGTAATAATCACATACAAAAACCATCCTTTGGGATTTGTGAAGAATATCGGCACCCGCGCCAATAATCTTTACCCGCAGGGATGGCGGATTCGTGTGTTATAATAGAAATGGCGGGATAAACCCGCCATAACCTGCTTATTTAATCACTTTCACAACTTTATCCCCTTCCGAAGTTTTGATTTTAACCAAATAAACTCCCGAAGGCCAATGATTTACCGGAATTTCCTTATCCGATGCAAGCAATTGTTTTTGACCGGAAATATTGTAAACTTCCACGCTTTGCAAGGCAGCCTCGGAATGAATATTCAACTTGCCGTCTCGGATAAAAGCCAATGCGTTTCTATCCGTTTTGGTGCTCGGAATATCAATCGTACCACCCGACGCCTTTCCTGCTTGGAATACTTCCTTGGTTTTAATATTTTGAATCCAGAAAATGACGGAAAGATTATCGAAATTCTCGACCGAATGTTCAATCGCATGATCGATCGGGTCATACGCATTGCTCGGCAAACGGTAATCGCCGTTGAAAGAGTAACTAAGCGAATACGTTTTCGGCACGTTGAAAACAAAATCGTCCAAAACATCACCTTCCGGAGCGGTTAAAAACTTTTTCATCACATTGAAAAATTCCGTTTCGCCGTTCGACTTTTTATTTTTTTCCGTCCGGTTTTCGATTACAACCGCAAAAAGGCGCAAATCCTGCGTACTCATCGTCGTTGCCGGTAAAACCGTAATATCGGCGCTTATTGTATGCCCTTCGGTTTCTGCCGTTCCGCTCAATTGTGCGCCGGCCGGAATAGCCCGGAAAGTATTCCAATGCTTGGCCATCTCGTAATTTATCGGACTGTTTCGGAAGCGAATACCATCCACCGACATATAGGGAGCCGAAGTTATTCCATATAAATTACGGCGGATTCCACCTTCCAAAGTATAGTAGGGGTCGCCATTTCCCGGCCAACTCATCTGGTAACTGATATGTACCCATTGCAAGGGATCGACTTGCGAGCGGAAATTCTGCAAATAAGCATTTCCCGCAGCGCAAGGCGCGCAAGTCGAACTGGTAAAATTTTCATGCAGTAAAAAGCGCTGTACCGCGTATCCGTAAACCACTATATCGGCCGATTTGGAGTTGTTGTAATCGGCATCCGGTCGTCCGTTCGGATTCGAAATCGTAACGACAACCGATTGTGTTTGCACCTGATTGGCCAATAATTTAACGGGATGCGTGAAATTAATCGTCCGCCCCTCTAAGATATTCACATTGGTAAATGTATGCGAAACCGATTCGCCGCCGTTTACACTGTAAGCCAAAGTGAAGGTCGTAATGGCTTCATTGCCCATATTCTTAACCGCGACCTTGATTTCCGATTCTTCATTCAACAGGCGATAAGCCGGCAGAGTAACCGCATTGAGCGCTAATTCGTTCTCTGCAGTAATCTCGATGTCTTGCGAAAGCGTATTGTTATAAGTTAAATCGTCTTCCCCGTTCGGTTTGGACACCGTAACTTCCACATGATACGTTCCGGGAGTAGCCTCTCGAATCGGTGTGGGAGGCGTAAAATTATACATTTTATACGGTTCGACAGTCAAATTGGAAAATGTATGCGAAACCGGTTCGCCGCCATTAACCCGGTAAACGGCCGTAAACGAGTTCAAGGTGGCTGTTCCGAGATTGCGAATGCGCCCGACAATATTCACATCCGTATTTATGACAGCCGTAGCGGGCGATGTAATCATTAGAAAAACAATTTCATTCGGAGGCGAAGGTTCTGTTGCAATCAAAGTTTTAATCAGGAAATTCGCACCTTGTGAAGCATAGTTCACAACATCCTCTCCTGCATACAACCAACTTTGCTTTTGCTCCGTTCCGGCAGCAACCGAGATAGGAGCCACGGTAGTTGAAGTAATATTCACTTCATACCCCACATACAAATTCAACGAAGGCTCGATGTTGTATGGCTCCGACAAATCAATGTTATTCCAACCCGCCTTAGCCTCGGTAACATCCTGTGTATAAGTTACGGTTGAGGAAGCCAAAGTGCCGCCTTGCCGGATAATAATTTTTACATCTTGCACATCCGTTACGGTTGCCAAATGAAATTGCACCTGTTTCACGGTTTTCAAAGATTTTCCTTGTTCTTTGAAATTAAA
>JAISWY010000171.1 GCA_031270925.1 Candidatus Symbiothrix sp. | reverse complement strand
GCCGGCGGTACTCAGGAACGACATGTAAGCGCCTCTGTAAGCATTGCAATAGCGGTTAAAAGTAAGCGGCGTGGCAACGTCTATGACCTGCGCCTTCCCCGCCGTTTCGGGGTACGCCCGCTGTAACTCGGAAAGCAGCAAATCCTCTATCCGCTTCTTCTCCGATTGATACGCCTGTTCGGATTCGTTACGCAACGCATCCCACCGGTCGTACCCGAAGTCGGATATGATAAACTCTACCAGCGTGCGCCCGCCGGGGCAAAAAGCAGGGTCATACGCATAGTGATTAAGCATGAGTGAAGCCTGCTCAACGCCGCTCACCGTTATCGTTGTACTCGGATGAAATATCAAGTTATGCGGACGGTCTCCCAACGCCGTTTCCACACCGATAGCCACCAGCGTGCATGAACTAATCGGATATTTTTCGGGGTCGGCAAAACGCTGCGCGTAATACGGAACAGGGTATTTCCCTTCCAGCAAACCGTGGAGTAGCGCATGGATGTCAATGGCCGGTATAATGTAATCGAATGGGCGAATATCCTTTTCGGACTGGAGTTTTATGCCCGTTGCCTTGCCGTTTTCGACAATGAATTTTTCCACTTTACTGCTTAAAAACAGGCGCCCGCCCAACTCCTCAAAGCGTTGTTGCATCCGCTGTGCAAAGCGGAGCGACCCGCCCAGCGGCCAACCGCCGTCGCCTTTAGTCCGGTACGCTAAGGTGAAAAAAAGCGCGGTAGCCGCCAGCACATCGGGAACAACACTCGACAATAATTCCTGTGCCACCGGCGACCGGAAACGTTTTACATAATCGGCGACCGATTGCTTCATGCCGAACTGCAAATATTTTCCCAGCGGGATAAACGAAGCCATGCGTTTAAATTTATCCCAAATATTCATCATGTCGTCCGGTTTCTCGACAGGCACTTCAAAATTTTGCAATTTTGTGACTATCCGTATGAGCCGTTTTATTTCCTGTTCGTCGTCCGGTGCGAGGCGCAACAGCTCGTCTTCCATCCTGCGAATATCACTGTAAAGGTGATAAACTTTGCCGTTTTCATCCATGTACGAAGTGATATGCTAATGGTTGACAATGCCCGTTTCCGGAGACAGGGCGCCGCAGGTTTCCCAGACAGCGCGCAGCGGTGAGCCGGGTTTGGAGCCCACTAACCAATGAATACACCCGTCGATGTCGTATCCTTTGCGGCGCCATGCCGTACATTCGCCGCCCACGCTGTGGTGCGATTCGTAAAGTTCCACATCAAACCCATGCAGGCGGGCGTGAATGCCTGCCGATAAGCCGGAAATACCGGCGCCAATAATTGCAATCTTTTTCATTTCATTCATTTTATTTATTTTATTTGAGATTATTTATATGATTTATTCAACAGCATCGCTGTTACCATTTCCACAGAGGGAAGGATAAATTGTTTTCCCATCATCAACTTGTAGGTACACAATCCGGTGAAGGACGAAAAAAAGAAAACAGACAGTGCATCCGGGTTTCCTTTTACGATTTCGCCCGTTTGTTGCCCGGCAATAATAATTTTCTTAACAATTTCTTTTGGTAAAAGCACTTCTTTCAAAAATGGTTTTACTTTTTTGGGGATTAGCTTGTTTAGGAATACCTGCGGCATAAGTACGAAAAAATAGGCGGTCATTTCGTATTTTTCAATGCTCTCAAGCATGTTTTTTGCTAATAGCGTGGTTTTCTCCATCGGCGATAACGGCATTTCCGCAACTTCCAAAACGGCAGCGTTGGCGCTTGTTACGGCACTCTTCACTAATTCGGCGTATAAATCCTCTTTCGATTTATAATAATGATACATTAGTCCGGTACTGATGCCAGCCAACTCGGAAATATCCACGATACTCGTTGCCGCCAGTCCCTTTGTGGCAAACAGTTTTAATCCTGCATCTCTAATTTTTTCAATGCTTAATTCCTTAATATCAGCATTTTGTTTTTTTGTCCTTGGCATATTTTGATTGAATAATAATTCAACAAAGGTAAATGTTTTTTTGAAAACAACAAAATTTGGCTAAATCTTTTTTTGGAGTGCTATTATTATGGGTCACCTGCAAAACCCTGTGTTTAGGGGCTGAATCTTTTTTGGGGTACTATTGTTGTAAGTACAAGGATAATAATGGTGGAAATCAGATGTCTCGACTTTGCTCCGCTCGACATGACGGGGACGGTCAAAGGAAGCGGAAGCGACGCGATTCGAACGCGTGGTACGGTTACCCGCACGACAGTTTAGCAAACTGTTGGTTTCAGCCACTCACCCACACTTCCAAGTTTTGTTTCAACTTCATTCTTGCGAATGGCGGTGCAAAGATACAAGAATCTTTTCAAATTACAAATGTTCGCGGCGAAAAATCGCAAAAATTTGGATAACACCTTGTCAAAATATGTTATAAAACATAAAAATTTTGCACATCTCCACAATGTTTACTACCTTTGCACCGGTTTTTAATAGCAAGCCCGATTTCTTAGTGAAGAATAAAGTGTGCTATACTCCGAAAATCGGAGGGTTGCGCAAGCAACTGAGTATTCATTTAAAAACAGAATTATGAGGTATTTCTTTCGTTTTTCCGCCGTTTTGGCATTTGCGTTCCTTTATGTGGGCGCCGGAACACAGGAAAATCAACTTACCGAAGGTATTCAGCCGGGGAACCTTGCACCGGAAGTTAATTTGCAAGGAATTGACACAGTGGGAAAAGATTATGTTTTACTGCAGTTTTGGGCGGCCTACAACCCTCAATCGCGCGTCGAGAACACGCAGATGCACAATGTAATCGCTCAATTGAAAAGTGGGAAAATCGCCTTAGTTTCGATTTCGATGGATGAAGATCCGGCCGTTTTCAAGGGCGTACTCAAAACAGATCATTTAGACGAATCCACCCAATGGAACGAACCGGAAGGACGAGATTCCCAACTTTTTAAGCGTTATCGCTTGAAAAACGGTTTCGAAAATTGGTTGATGGATGCAAACGGAGTGATTGTGGCGAAAAACATCCGCCCATCAGAGATTCGGAAGATGTTTGGATCGTAAATTTTTTCCGAAAAAATAAAAAAAATCGTATGAATTGTCCTAGGGGCTTTTTATGCGATTTTTTTATTACCTTTGCGAACATTTTTAACTCGAAAATATGAATTTTACAAGCATCACAAATCGTGCAGCCGACAATATCCGTATCTTGGCTGCCGCAATGGTCGAAAAAGCGAAATCGGGACACCCCGGCGGAGCTATGGGAGGCGCCGATTTTATCAACGTTTTATACAGTGAATTTTTAGTGCATGACCCGCAAAATCCGGCGTGGCACAATCGCGACCGTTTTTTTCTTGATCCGGGACACATGTCGCCCATGCTCTATTCCATCCTCGCTCTGACCGGAAAATACACGCTCGACGATTTGAAGCAGTTCCGCCAATGGGGAAGTATTACGCCCGGCCATCCCGAAGTGGATATGCTGCATGGAGTTGAAAACACGTCTGGCCCCTTGGGACAAGGACATACCTTTGCCGTGGGAGCCGCGATTGCCGCCAAATTCCTGCAAGCGAAAACCGGTTTTGCGACCAATCAAAAAATTTACGCTTATATTTCCGATGGCGGCGTGCAGGAAGAAATTTCGCAAGGCGCCGGCCGTATGGCGGGACATTTGGGCTTGAATAATTTGATTATGTTTTACGATTCCAACAATATTCAACTTTCGACTACCGTCAATGCCGTTACAAGCGAAAATACGAAACAAAAATACGAAGCTTGGGGTTGGAAAGTATTGGAAATCAACGGAAATGACGACGGCCAAATTCGCGCGGCCTTGAAAGAAGCGCAAACGGAAAAAACGCGACCAACCTTAATAATAGGTAAAACCGTGATGGGAAAAGGCGCACGTACATCGGCTGGCGATTCTTACGAAAATAATTGCGCCACGCACGGAATGCCGCTCGGAGAAGCGGGCGCTTTCGCATCGAGCATTAAAAACTTGGGTGGCGACCCCGAAAATCCTTTCCAAATTTTCCCCGAAGTGCAACAATTATATCAACAACGCGCCGACGAATTACGCAAAATAGTCGATCAACGTTTAGCGGAAGAAAAAAGCTGGGCGGAAAAAAATCCGCAACAAGCAGCTAAATTAACAACATGGCTGAACGAAAAATCACCGAAAATCAATTGGAACGAAATCCAACAAAAGCCCAATCAAGCCACGCGCGCCGCATCATCGACCGTTTTGGCATATTTGGCGCAACATATTGAAAATATGATTGTTACATCGGCCGATTTATCCAATTCCGATAAAACGGACGGCTTTTTGAAACAAACCAAAGCCATTACGAAAGACGATTTTTCGGGCGCATTCCTGCAATCGGGCGTTTCGGAATTGACGATGGCTTGCTTGTGCATCGGAATGGCGCTGTACGGCGGCGTAATTCCGGCTTGCGGCACCTTCTTCGTTTTTTCCGATTACATGAAACCTGCCGTTCGGATGGCGGCGCTGATGGAATTGCCCGTCAAATTTATATGGACGCACGATGCTTTCCGCGTAGGCGAAGACGGCCCCACACACGAACCGGTGGAACAGGAAGCGCAAATCCGCCTGATGGAAAAATTGAAAAACCACAAGGGACACAATTCGATGCTTGTGCTTCGTCCCGCCGACGTTTACGAAACCACGGTGGCTTGGCAATTGGCAATGGTCAATACGCATACGCCCACGGCTTTAATTCTTTCCCGCCAGAATATCAACGATTTACCGTCGAAAGAAAATCGCACGGAAGAGGCTTTGCAAACACAAAAAGGCGGTTATGTGGTGGAATGCGACGGCAATCCCGATGTGATTTTAGTGGCTTCAGGTTCGGAAGTTGCAACTTTGATTGAAGGCGCCGCTCTCTTGCGTAACGACGGCCTGAAAGTGCGCATCGTTTCCGTTCCTTCCGAAGGATTGTTCCGCAGCCAATCGAAAGAATATCAGGATTCGGTGTTGTTGCCCGGAAAGAAAAAATTCGGATTGACCGCCGGATTACCCGTTACATTGCAAGGCTTAGTCGGTACTGATGGCTATATTTGGGGCTTGGAATCGTTCGGATTTTCGGCGCCCTACAAAGTTTTGGACGAAAAATTAGGCTTTACCGGCGTCAACGTCTATCAGCAAGTAAAAAATATCTTATAAAATATGGAAGCGACAGATTATCCGCGCATCGGTTTAGCCTCCGACCATGCAGGCTACGAAATAAAGGAATTTATCCGCATCTGCTTGGATAAGCGGGAAATTCCACACATCGATTACGGGACTTACACTGCCGAAAGCGTGAATTACGCCGATTACGGCCATCGTTTGGCGCAGGCCATAGAAAATGGAGAAGTCGGCGTCGGAATTGCGGTTTGCGGTTCCGGCAACGGTATCAACATGACTTTGAACAAACATGCACACATTCGTTCGGCCTTGTGTTGGAACGAGGAATCTACCGCTTTGGCGCGAGAGCATAATGACGCCAACGT
>JAISWY010000394.1 GCA_031270925.1 Candidatus Symbiothrix sp. | reverse complement strand
GGTCTTGCGCAATATCCAAAATCGGCGAATAGATATTGGTGTAGCCCAATGCAAGGGCTTCCTCGGCAGTTACGCGAGCGATTTCGGCAATCAGCGAGCGGTTCCACGAGGCGCCCTGTCCGCATTGTGCGGGAAACATCGTGGCGCGGTCGTGGTTCAATCCACGAATGCCTTCGTTAGTAAAATCGACCGGAATACCCAAGCGCGTTTGCTCTACAAACCACCGCTGAACGGTTTGCCGGTTATCTATACTTGCCGACCATGGAAACGAAATCGTTGAACCGAAACGACCCAAACCGTTGGCCTGCTCGTCGATATTAGCGATGCCGTCTTTCCAAATCTCGTTTTTCCATTGCGACGTGGGCAGCGAATCTTGCAACACCCGTCCCGAACCGTAAAGAGTAGCCAATTGGCAGGTTTTTTCTTCCAATGTCATCTGTGATAACAAGTTTTCCACCCGTTCGTCTATCGGCGCCGAAGGGTCTTCATATACATCCCTGATTCCGTTTTTGTTGAAATCGATCCACAACTTTTGATAAATTTTTACTTTTTTCTGTGCGACTACGCTTATTCCGGTTCCGAGTAAACACCCGATTATCAAACCGACAGTTACAATTTTCCTCATACTGATTTTAAATTATTTCGTTTTTTAAATTGTTAATACTTCTCATTTCTCCCACAATCCAAAGCACATCGCCCTGTTCCAAAATCAGATCAATGTCCGGATTTTGAAGCGAGCAATTATTTCGCTCGATACCAACTATCAGCAAACTGTATTTTTCTTGCAAGCCCGAAGTCCGTATTGTCTTGTCGATCAACGAATAACCGTCTTCGATTTCGATTTGCCGCAACACAATTTCGCCGATTGTTGCATTTTTGTAATCGGCGTATTTTTGGCGTTTTTCTTCGATGGTTTGTTCCAGAGCGACGACTTGCTTATCGGTTCCGAACACAATCAGGCAGTCGTTGGGATAAATGCGCTCGTCGCCGTTCGGAATGTTGATGCGCGTATCGCCGCGGACAATCGTAACAATATCGACGCCGAAAGCCTGACGGAACTTTATCTCTTTCAAGGTTTTACCGACTATCGTAAAATTGGGATTGATCCAAAACTCGGACAAGTGCAAGTCGCGTTCCAACAAGTGGTTGGTAAAGCCTTTTGTAATCGGCTTTTGAGATTCCTCGAACTGTTCTTTTTCGTTCATATTTTCGGTAAAGCGACGTTGGAGCTTGTCGGTTTGATGCCGCAGCCGACGGGAAGTCAGAAAGAAGACGACCAGAATCAGCGCCAAGGTAAACTCGACCACCATATTGGCATGGAACAACTTCAGCAGCACATACATAATCAATCCGCAACAAAGCAAAATCCGTATCACAATCGTAAAAATCAAGGGGCCGCGATAAGTTTTGTTTTTCCGCCACAGTTCGAGAAACTCGTTGGAATGGTCGCTTTTAACGATAATCATGTGGATAAACGGCGCTATCAGCGACAGAATAACGATGGCAGAGAGCCAATTGCCTTTCCAACCGGGCAACCACTCTTGCAAGACAGGCACGCCATATCGAAACGAAAAAATCACGATAATAATGCAAAGTATGTAAAAAATCATTGTATTGACAATGATTTTCTGCCAAAAACTGCGACACAGGCTTTTCTGATTGACCGTCTGCGCACCCGATGTTTTGTTCAGGAAGGTTAGCCAACGTTCGGGCAAGACCCGTTCCAAAAAGCGGCTCGCAGGTTCGGAAAATTTCATCATATAGGGCGTAACGAAAATAGTTACTACCGAAGCCGATACAATTATCTGATACAGAGAAGCTTCTATCACACCCAAACTGATTCCCAAGCCGGCGATGATGTAGGAAAACTCGCCGATTTGTGTCAGTGAAAACCCGGCTGAAACGGACGTTCGCAGGTTTTGCCCGGCCAGTAGAACGCCGATGGTCGCGAAAATCATCTGCCCCAAAATCACTACTGCGCTGATAATCAGTATCGGAAGAATATATTGTCCTAAAGACGTTACCTGAATCATCATCCCAACGGAAACGAAAAAGATGGCTCCAAAGAAATTCTTGATGGGATGAATCATCTTGTCGATACGTTCTCCATCCAAAGTTTCGGATAGAATCGACCCCATGATAAACGCTCCCAAAGCGGCCGAAAAGCCCGCAAAAGTGGCCAGATAAACCATTCCCAAACAGAAAGCAAGGGAAATAATCAACAAGGTTTCGTCATTGAGGAAGCGTTTGGCTTTCCTCAGGAAAGTGGGAATCAGGAACGTTCCCAAGAGAAACCAAAACAGCAGGAAAGTAACCAATTTGAACAAGCTAATCAACATTTCCGTCCCCTGAAACTGCTTGCTTACGCCGATGGTCGATAAAAGCACCATCAGCAAAACGGCCACCAAATCCTCGATAATCAACATTCCGAGTACGATGCCCGCAAAATTTTTCTTCTTCAAATGTAAATCGTCGAATACTTTGATGATAATCATCGTCGATGACATCGAAAGCATTGCACCGAGGAAAAGGCTCGTCAGATGACTCCAACCGAAGCATAAACCGGTTAAGTAGCCCAAGCCGATCATCGAAACGACGACAAAAATGGTGGAAATAAAAGCCGTCGCCCCCACTTTCATCAATTTTTTGAAGCTAAATTCCAAGCCCAAGCCGAACAAAAGGAAAATAATCCCGATTTCGGCCCAAGTTTCAACAGCCTCATATTCGGGACTTTCCTTCGAGATGAAAAACGAGATAACGATTCCAGCCACGATGTAAGCCAATACTACCGGTTGTTTTAACCATTTGAATAAGAGGGAGCAAGCGCCCGCCACGACTAATATTAAAGCTAAATAAGTGATGAGTGATTCCGACATACATGTTTTTTAAGTTTGCAAATATCGGAAAAATAATTAGTTTTACCAAACTGCTGCCCTAAGTTTGGGTAAGCGCAGCCTGCGGATGATGAAACGACCAACCCCACCCGCTATGGGGTGGGGTTGGGAATCGTTTACCGTAAACTGCGACAACCTCGCGGGCAAACTGTTCGACGATTAGGTCGGCAACAAATCGGGGATTGGCAGCAGTTCCCGTATAGGCCGCATCAATAAACCCGCTGCATTTGAAGCCCGTGCCTAACAACCGGCGGCAATCGGTAGCCGTGAGCGGCTATGATTTGTTAGTATTCTGAAATACACCTGACACTCAGCCCGAAAGCCCGATAGGAATGCCCAGCATTGAGCACGCCCACATATTGATATTGGACGTCAAAGCTGAACGAGGCGTCGCCATCGACCACGCTACTCCAATAGCGACCGTTGAGCCCCGTATTCTCCACATTGCAGTTGATGTCGTTGCGCATACCCGCAGCAGGCAGAAACATTAACGGGTTTGGAGCGTCGGGATTTGCGAGGGAATAGGTGCCGTTTTTGTAATTGATATCGGCTGCATTCCAAACATCTTTCCTGTATAAAGCGTAACCGCGAGTTTTTCCGTTGTCTGTCCATGAATTACCAACTTTACCTTCTGTAACATATACCCAAGTAATACCACTGGTGGCAGCATCACTATAACTACCCCCCCATCCTGTCAGGTTGAGATGATCGCCTGTATAAGATGTTGAACTACCGTCTTCATTAGCAAGCAAGGCCCATTCATGTTCGGTAGGAACGCGAAAACCGCTAGGACAAGGATCGTTGTCTTGTTTAGTAACGCCGGAATTACCGCCCCCTGCAACAGTATTACCGTTACCCCAAAGAGTAGGAACATGAGGATTTATCCAATCGTGAGAATGAGCACTTAAATTGTCACCCCATACAAACTTGTGGTCGGTATCCGGATTATAGGGAGCATTATAAAGAGTATTTGCAGCAGAGAAAAACTCGGGAGCGTCATTCTTGGAACAACGCAAGGAATGTTCCTTGTCTTTACGTCCCCATTGATACAAACCACCGAATACGGTTATGTCTTCGGCGGGAGAGGCTAATTCACTTTTGTAAGCCATCTGTTGTTTAGGACTAAGGTTGGGATTGGCGCCGAGGTTGTATGTCAAAAAGCGCAAGGTGAGAGAGTCGCTTGTTGAAGCAAGCGTGTTGCGAACCGTTATATCAACAAATTTCGTTTCATCGGAAAGGTAAGGAGAGCAAGTAGCGGCTTCCTTGCCCGCAGCATTAATGCCGATCCATCTCGAACCGTCCCAAACATAAACACCCAAACCATTGAGAGCATATTCGTTGGTATTGTAAACCCACATGCCCCTGGCAGTTCCGTAGGAGCCTTCTGCCGCAATGCCGCCAACCGTCAAAGTTTCAAAATCGACCAACTTGACGCGAGGCAAAAGCAAGCCTTTATTAATGCCTTTCAAATCAAGAATTGCTCCTGCGTGAGGGTCGTCTGTGGAGCTACCGATAATAACTTGTGCGTTTGTACTTGCTGTACCCATTGCGAGGAATAGCAGTACTAAAAGATAACACTTCTTCATTTCAAATTTTTTTTATTGTTAATAATAATTGATAAAATAATACTTTCAACTTATTGAGCATATTGCTATTTCAGGCTGCAAAGATAAAATATTTTCCAATAATTTTCATAAAATTCATGAGGAAAATATTTGATTTTTGTGAAAAATTAAATATTCAACGGCAAAACAACGCAAAAATTATAATTAATTTTATTTTTATTCTATCTTTTTTGGGGTTAAATCTTTTTTTTGAGGCGCTATTGACTTTTC
>JAISWY010000388.1 GCA_031270925.1 Candidatus Symbiothrix sp. | reverse complement strand
AAAGAAAATGGCATTGAGCCGGAATATCCTTCTACTTGTTAATAGATATATTCAACCCACTTCGGGGTTGAGGGGAGAGTGGTTATTTCTCTATCCCCCAATCGCTTCGCTTCATTGGGGGTTATTAACATTCAGACCTGCGGTCTGTTACTTCTACCTAACACAGGGTTTTGCAACTGATCCCTATTGACTTTTCAAGGCCGCTAAATTAAAATCGGATGTCTCCACGCGGTCGCTCTGCTCCCTTGGTTGTCCCGTCATGTCGAGCGGAGCGAAGCGAAGTCGAGACATCTAATTTTAAATTCGCTACGTTAAAAAGTCAATAGCGCCTCAAAAAAAGATTTAGCCTTTTATTTAATCTTTTCGAAATTAGTAAGCCATTTACCGCGTATGATAGAGCTTTTTTCTCTTGAATTTTCGTTATAGGCGTTGCAACGACAATTTTCATCAGTTATTACTTCAAAATATAGATTTGATTTTTCGGATGTATAACGTTTGACATTGGCTTCGGCTACATCGAAAACGATATTGTATCCTCCGGTAGAAAACAGAAAAGGAGGAAACTCGAAGTCGAAGCGGTATAATCCCAGATCCAGCGAAGTCAGGTCGTTATAGTCGTTATAATCAACCCGCATAACCGGATAACCGAATTTACCATAGATATTGAATCCTATAACCAATGAACGGCAGTGTTTATTGATACTTACTTCAAACGAAATATGGATAGAAGAGGAGTTGTAAAAAATTTTGCCGCTACTTGATTCGAGTTTTGCATTTTGTAACAGTATCGCGTTTTCATCTCCATCTTTACCGTCGAACGAACGTCGGGTTTGTAAATTATGTTGATATTGTTGAATGGTGTCGCTGATGCTTCCCGAATATTCAACCATTCCATTTCCTAACAAAATTCCTTTCGTACACAACTGCTGCATACTGCCCATATTATGGCTCACAAACAATACGGTTCGTCCTTCGCCTTTGCTCACATCCTGCATTTTGCCGATGGCTTTCTGTTGAAATTCGGTGTCGCCTACGGCCAATACTTCGTCCACCACTAAAATTTCGGGTTCCAAATGTGCTGCGATGGAAAAGCCCAAGCGCACGGTCATTCCCGACGAATAGCGTTTGGTGGGTGTATCCAAATAGCGGGCTACACCGGCGAAATCGACGATCTCGTCTAATTTGGCGGCAATTTCCCGTTTGGTCATTCCCATGATGGAGCCATTCATGTAGATGTTTTCGCGGCCGGTTAATTCGGGATGAAATCCGGTACCTACTTCCAACAACGAAGCGATGCGGCCTTTGGCCCTGATGCATCCGGTGGTGGGAGTGGTAACCCGCGATAAGATTTTCAATAAAGTCGATTTGCCGGCGCCGTTTTTTCCGATGATTCCCAGCACATCGCCTTCTCTGACTTCAAAATCAATGTTGTGCAAGGCCCACACATAATCACTGTTGCCTTTTTGTGAGCGATCGTTCGTTTCCCCGACAGCTAAATACGGGTCTTCTTTTCGTAAAACAGCGGTTTGCCACCATCGATTCAAATCATGGCTCAGGGTTTGAGTTGAAACCAATCCCAAACGATATTGTTTTGATATGTTTTCAAATTTGATTGCTATGCGGCTCATTATTCTAATGTTATATCCGTTCTTTTATCGAGTTCATAATTGTTTCGCCTGCTGTGTTCCAATTCAAGCGGGTGGAATATTCGTTGTATGACGACAAGGCCAAGCGCCGGTAAGACTCCCTGTTGGAGAACAGGTGGGCAATATAATCGGCGTATTCTTCGGGATCGGCCGACAAGTCGAAAGTCATCCCGTTGCGGTTATCGAGGACGACGGTGGTAACGCCTCCCGTTTTCGGCGCTAAACTTGGCAAACCGTAAGCCGATGCTTCCGTAAAAACAATGCCGTAAGCATCAAAACGAGTGGGCAACAGGAAAAAATGCGCGTTGCTCATCAATTCGTGTAGCCGTTGTATGCCTTCGGGTGTAGATTTTGAAATGAATCCGTGATTGGTAATATACGACGGTAAAGGTGGTAGCTCTTCCCTGATGCCTACAATATCCAAATGAACGGGAATCTTTTTTTCGTGCAATCGTTGGACTACTTTTATGGCGAAATCGCCGCCTTTCCGTTCCCATTCCACTCCTACAAATATCAAACGACAAATATCCTGAGGGCGGGAATCGATCACTTTTTTGATTTCTTCTTCGGAATAGGGTCTTGGAATATTGGCGCCGAACGGAACCACTTTCACTTTATCGGGATCGACTTGATAATATTGGATTGCATTTTGAGCCGCCCAATCCGAAGCGTACAGCGCTAAATCACTTGTTTGCAATGCTCTTTTTTCAAGTTCATCCCATTCTTTTATTTGGAATGCTGCTAAATTCGACATCCAAGGCATCCGGTTCACCAGAGAGGCAAAAACCGCATCGGTATAAAAAACCTTGAATTTATCGGAATTTATATAGGCTATTTGGAGAGAGGATGGCGAAAAGATGACATCCGTATCCGGTTGTAACTGCGATAGAATCCGCTTGGCGTTATACTTTAAGACGGAACTTTCTACTTCCAAATGGATCTGTTTGCCGAAAACCCTCGAATAGAATTTTTTGCGCAAATTCGAGAACAGAGTAGGTCGGACAGGTAATTTATCCAAATACTGCAAATCGGCGTTTTGCATTTTCAATGCTTCTGCAATGTGATAAACCGTTCCCGACCATTCGCGAATATCTGTTGCATCCCAAGTTGTAACGTAAGCGATTTTCATTTTTTTTTCGATTAAACTGTATCCATAAACGAACGTTGTACTTTATTAAACACTACAATGCCGAATCCCAGAACCACACACATAAATATAAAACTGTATCCCAATTGCCACCAACTGAATGTGCCGGTTCCCAAAGTGGCGTAGCGAAACGTTTCTACAATCGAAGTTACCGGATTTAAGGCGGCAATCATCTGCTTTTGGGGCGACATCATGCTTAGCGGATAAATAACCGGTGTGGCATACATCCATAATTGAACAATAAACGAAAAGAGGATGCTTAAATCGCGGTATTTTGTTGTTAGTGAAGAAGTTAATACTCCAAATCCCAAAGATAGCCCGGCCAGCATTATAACCAGCACAGGCAACAATAAAAGGTAAATATTGGGAGCGATGGAAACTCCGATAAACAGATAGTAAATGTAAACAACAATAAACAAAAGTAATTGAATGCCAAATACATACAAACAGGATGTAACTGTACTGATCGGCATAACCAATCGTGGAAAATACACTTTGCCGAAGATATTTTCATTGTCCTTGAAAGTAGTTGATGTTTTCAACAGGCAAACCGAAAAATAATTCCACAGGCAGATGCCCGACAAATAAAACAAAGGCTGAGGCAAACCGTCGGTCGGGATTTTTGCAATTCCGCCGAAAACTACCATATACATTATTGTAGTAAGAATCGGATTGATGAAAAACCACAACGGGCCTAAAATCGTTTGCTTGTATTGCGTAACGATGTCCCGCTTGATAAACATTTGCCAGAGATCTTTGTAGCGGGCCAATTCTTTGAAGTCTATGTCGAACAAACCGGTTTTCGGTTTGATGACGGTTGTCCAATGTTCTTTCTCTATCATTTATTGTAAATTTTTGTTATTATTTGCACTGAAATCAGCGTTTCTTCTATAAGTCCGCAAAAGTAGTAAAAAAATCGGCTAACTGCAAAATTTTTTGAACAGAATCGGGATTATTCGGGTCAATCCAATGAATGGTGAAGCCACGACGCTCCATGCCTCGGAACCAAGTCATTTGCCGTTTGGCGAATTGATGAATGGCGATTTCCAGTTGATCGAACATTTCACGGTAGGATAATTTTCCGGTAACGTGCAAAGTTAAATATTTGTATTCCAATCCGTAATACATTAAATCTTCGGTGGAAACGGTTTTTAAAAGTTCGCGGATTTCATCCAACATTCCCTTATCCAAACGACTTTGCAGACGGGCGGAAATTCGTTGCCGGCGTGTTTCGCGATCGACTTCCGTTCCGATAATCAAACTGTTAATTGGCGGATAATCGCGTTGTTGCAGATCGTTGTTACGATAATATTCTTCAATTTCGATGGCGCGGATCGCCCGTTGCGCCGAATCGACCTCGGTTTTGTTGTGCAGGGTTTTATACGATTTCAAAAGAACTTCCAATTCAGGTAAGGATTTATCTTTCAGACGATTGCGAAGTTCGGGATTTTCGGGGACATCCAATAATTTGTAGCCGTTCAATACCGCTTCGATATATAAACCCGTG
>JAISWY010000375.1 GCA_031270925.1 Candidatus Symbiothrix sp. | reverse complement strand
TATTTTTTTTTACAATTTCAAAAAAGTACAATTCTTTGACATAAACGTATATTTTTCGCATTTTAATTGACCATACCTTTGCTTCATCTTTTTATTGTTTGATTTTAAATGCATTTTTTTATGAAAAGAATTTTTATCTCTTTAAGTGTATTGTTTGGCGCCTTCAACTTGTCGGCGCAAAGTGTAGTGGTATGTGATTTCGACGATGTGTTTCCTACCGTCGAAACCACACAGCAAGTTACTATCGACTACTTAACGGCCGAAGCTCCGGCTTCCGGTCAAATGGGCGCCCTGACCGTTGCCGCAGGTAATCCGGGTGATGGTTATCTGCTTTTACAGATTGCCGAGCCCGTCGACCCGCGCAATTATGTTGGTATTTCATTCCTTTGCAAAGGGGAAGTTTATAAAGGCGATAATCTAGCCAGTCCGCCTTTTATCTTGAAATTGGAACAATCTTCGTCTGCTGATGCCGGCGCCACACGAATTCAGGATTGGAATACCTATCCTCGCTACACCGGACAAGGGGAATGGCAGGTAGTGCAAATTCCGTTTTCCATCTGTATCCGCTCTTTAGACGAAAAAATACAGGCGAATCCTGATTTTCCTGCTGCCGGTTTCGATCAGATTATCCTTTGTCCGGCTCCTTACGAAGGGATGAACGAATTTACTATTTATATCGACAATATCAAATTGCGCACCAGTTGGGACGACGAGGGCGGAACTTCAATTCATGAGGTGAAAGCGCTCAACCCCATCCGGTTGGTAAGCGGAAACGGAGTAATCCGGTCGGAAACCACCAATGGCGATATTGCTTCTCTCAAAGTGTATTCTATTGCAGGACAGGAAGTAGCATCGGGTATAGGACAAGTACAAATTGCCGGACAAGGCGTTTATATTGTCAGAGCTACTACCGCGAAAGCCACTCAAGTAAGCAAAATTATTTTGAAATAAAGATAATTTTCTCGGGGTCATTGCAGGTTTCGGCCTGCAATGACTTTTTTATCAGATATGAAAAAGAGATTTCTTTGTTTCTTTTGTACTTTAGGGTTTGTAACAGGGTTATATTCTCAGGAAGTTACTATTCGGGGCAATAAATTTTACGTCTGCGATAAAGAAATTTTCTTCAACGGCGTTAATACCGCCTGGCAGGAGAATAATGAATGGCGGCTCGATTTTTTAGGCCGTAACTTCAACCCTTCGTGGTGGAAAAACGAATTGAACCGTTATGTCAACAACCACATCAACAGCGCCCGTATCTGGATACATGGCGGCGGGAACAGCAGTCCCAGCCTCGACGCATCCGGTTATGTAACCGGCGCCAGCGACCGCTTTTGGAAAGATATGGACAGTCTGGTAGTTCTCGCCCGCGAACGGAAACTGTATATCATGCCCACATTCTGGTCGTTCGATATGTGCAAAAACGATTATAACGCCGTAAACTGGCAAAAATACCGCAATATCATCAACGACGCCGAAAAAACCCGCTCGTATTGCGAAAATTTTTTGGTTCCTTTCGTGCAACGTTATAATAACGAGCCTTATATATTGGGATACGATTTGTGCAACGAGCCGGAACATCTTTGGCGCGATGCGAATTGCGGCCGGCTGTCCCGCGACAATGTGATTCGTTTTCTCGCTACTTGCGCCGCTTATCTTCACAAAAACACCGTCAAACCGGTAACAGTGGGTTGTATGTGGATTATCTGCAACAGCGATAAATATAAATCCTGGACAAATCAAGACCCATACGCCGGGAATAATTACAGCAATGCTTCCCTGCAAGCGCAATACAACGACCCGGATGCCTATCTTGATTTTTATTCCCCGCATTGGTATCAATGGCAAACTTCCGGTTCGTATTTTACTTTAAGAATCGAGCAATGGATGGATGACGCTTCCAAACCGGTACTGATTGGCGAAACGCCGGGTTACGATGTCAACGAAAACGGGTGGAATTCCACCCTGGCCAATATGTACATTCAGGCACATTTGAATACGTATGCCGGCGTTATGGCATGGAAAAATCCGAAGGAAGACGATGGTTACGGAAAATTCGCCACTATCATACCGGCGACCAACGCCTTTTACGACGCTTATCCGGAATTGGTTTATCCTGAACAAACGACCGGTATATCATCTATTCAAACGCAAAAAACAACTGTCCGTCCGATTTATAATCCGGTTACGAAAGAAATCCGAATCGAAAGCACAAGTCCACTTATCAATATTCGCCTCTGGAATTTATCCGGTAGATCCGTAAAAATTTTTACTTTTTCCGATATATTGAATGTAAGCGACTTGAATAATGGAATTTATATTCTACAAATCCAGACAAACGAGCAGATGAAAAACTACAAACTAATACTTAATCAGTAACTGCTCCATAATCGCGCGATATTCCAAAGGCGTATTCCCTTTCCTCCCCTTAAAAATACGGATGAAATTCGACATATTGTTGAATCCGCAGGTAAAACAGATTTCGGCTACCGAATGAGTGGTTTTAGTCAATAACTGGCAAGCGTGAGCGATGCGAATATGGGTCAGGTATTCTTTGAATGACAGATTGGTCTTTTTCTTAAAAAAATGGCTGAAAGCCGAATCCGACATGTTCACCATCGCGGCCACATCCGTCAGATTCATGGCTTTGCTATAATTTTGTTCGATATAATCGCAAACCAACTTGATACGCCGGCTTTTGGAAGTGCGCACCAGCAATTGCGAATCGTACTGATTGCTGACTAAGACCCGCCGGTCGGCTACCGAAAGGGCGTGCAAGAGTGAAAAAAACTCCAAAACAGTCTGAAAACCCTGCAAATTGGTTAAACTCAGAATTTTATCCCGCATTTCCCGGCGCGTTTTCCCGAAAAAAAATAATCCCCGTTTCGATTCTATCAGTAAACGCTTGATATTATCGAACGATCGTTTTTCCAGAATGGGATAATCCAATAATTTTTCCGAAAACTGGATGGTTACAACATGATTGTTTTCTTCCACTTCACCCAACCACGCATGAGGAACATTCGGGCCAATCATCACCAAATCAAGCGTAGAAAAATCTTCGACCGAGTCGCCTACTACTCGCCTTCCATAAGTGTCTATCACCAAGTTGATTTCAAAATCCGAATGGTAATGCACCGGATAATCGAATTTGGCCGAATGATGATTCAATACAATAAACAAATCATCGACGCCCAGCGGTGTAATTTCCTGTTGGATTTCTTTCATTTTATTTTTTTGTGTTTTACATACATAATTTTTTTATTCAAATATAAAAACTATTCCAATATGTACCATCCGATATTCAAAAAAATACAAGAAAAAGACTAAAAAGTATAAATTTTATACCGTCTTTTCTGTTTACTTTGCAGAAATAATTATTGATTGCATTTTATGGAAGTTTTTTCAATCGGACTTACCGATATATTCTTGTTGGTTTTATACATTTTATTCATCATTTGGTGGGGATTGAAGAATGGGAAGAGCGCCGATTCCCAATCGTATTTCCTGGCAGGGCGTTCCATGCCGTGGTGGATTGTCGGGCTTTCCCTGTTTGCCGCCAGCATTTCGAGCACTACGCTTATCGGACAATCGGGCGATGCATACCACACTGGCGTGGCGGTTTTCAACTACAATGCAACGGGAGTAGTGGTGATGGTTTTCTTCGCCGTATGTTTGTTGCCTTTGTATATACGGTCGAATATTTTCACCATTCCCGAATTTCTTGAAAAGCGATTCGACAAACGTTCCCGCTACTATTTTTCGGCGATTTGCATCATCGGAAACATTTTCTTAGACGCCGCCGGAGCGTTATACGCCGGAGCTTTGATTATCAAACTGATTTATCCCGAAGCCTCCTTGCAACTGATTATCCTGATATTTGCAGCGCTGGCTGCTTCCTACACCATACCGGGCGGTTTGTCGTCCGTCATCAAAACCGAAATTATTCAAGCCATTATACTTCTACTCGGTTCGGTCATACTTACTTTCTTTTGCATCCAAAAAGGAGGCGATTACTTTGTTGACCTGTTTCGGAAAGGAGATATTTTAGCGAAATTAATTCGTCCCTTAGACGACTCCTCCACTCCTTGGTTGGGATTGATAGTCGGTATGCCCGTGCTGGGTATTTACTTCTGGGCGAATAATCAAACGCTGGTACAACGGGTATTGAGCGCCAAAAGCGTGGATGAAGGACGGAAAGGCATCCTTTTCAACGGATTCCTTACGCTGACTACCTTATTTATTATTGCCATTCCGGGATTAATCGCTAGGGGATTGTTTCCCAACCTGAGCAGTCCCGATATGGTTTATCCAACCATGGTTGTCAACCTGTTGCCGGTTGGAATGCTGGGGATTATTCTTGCGGCTTTATTATCGGCCCTCATGTCGGCTTTGAGCGCTATTCTCAATTCCACTTCCACTCTGTTTACCATGGATTTTTATTCTCAGTTTTATCCGGGAAGTGATTCCAAAAAGATCGTTTATACCGGTAAAATAGCTGCCTTGGTAATCATTGGGATTGCCGCCCTCTGGGCGCCGCAAATCGGACGGTTCGGCTCGTTGTTGAAATATTATCAGGAAATGCTTTCG
>JAISWY010000374.1 GCA_031270925.1 Candidatus Symbiothrix sp. | reverse complement strand
AGGCCGCAAAGGATAGGTTTCGTTTCACAACGTCGCCCGACAAGAAGAAAGTAAATAATAAGTGTCCTCCTTTACCAGCCTGTTTTATTTTAATTATTTTTTTTATAATTCTCTTCATTCTCTTCACAAGTTCTGAATATTCTCCAGCAAAAATCATGCCAAGATTTTATTAGGGAAATTGTAACTACTCAGCCGCAAATTTAGTGATAAATATCGAATAAGCAAATTTTTAAAAAAAGGGGTGCATTTCAAATTGTCGCACTGATTGTCTGGCTATGGTAATTTTTTCTATTATTTTTAACCACAAAGGTCACAAAGTTTTACACAAAGGACACTATGTCCACTTTGTGTCCCTTGTGTAAAACTTTGTGACCTTTGTGGTTAAATGATTCGGAGCAAAACGACAATTTGAGATGCACCCAAAAAAAGATTTAACCAATTTTTTTCGTACCTTCGCATTCCCATTTAAAACGGTTATAAAAATTAAACAAATATGCGCAAACTGAAAGTTACCGAACTCCACCGCATCTCCCCCGAAGCGTTCAAACAAACGGAAAAAATTCCGCTAATCGTTGTTTTGGATAATGTGCGCAGCCTGCACAATGTCGGCTCGGTGTTTCGCACATCCGATGCGTTCTTGGTCGAAGCCGTTTATTTGTGCGGAATTACCGCTACGCCGCCTCATGCCGAGATTCATAAAACGGCCTTGGGCGCCGAAAATTCGGTCGATTGGCAATATTTTGAAAATACATCGGATGCGGTCAAAAAATTAAAACAAATTGACTATCAAATTGTTGCAATCGAACAGGCGGAAAACAGCGTATTGCTCGAAAATTTCGATTCGAAGCATAAAAAATTAGCGATTATCTTGGGAAATGAAGTACATGGAGTCGATCAATCGGTTATGAATCAATGCGATGCGTGTATTGAAATTCCGCAATTCGGCACCAAACATTCCTTGAATGTTTCGGTAACGGCCGGCATCGTGATTTGGGAATTATTCCAACAATTTCGTCTCAAATAACGCCCATTTCCACCATTTGACAGACTTTTTCGGCGGCGGCGTCTTTCCCATCGGGATCCCATTCGGTTTTCAGGCTGGCGCCGAACATTCCGGCGAAGAAGTTCCAAAAAGCGGCGCGGAAACTACCCAAATATACTTTTAAAATGTAATAGGAACTTTGGTTACATTCGCGGTCGATTAAACGGATTAATAATTTTCCCTGCGATAAAGTCATTTTCTTCAAAACCGGCTTGTATTGCACCCATAAATCGTCTTCCATTTGCTTGATATGAACTTCACGCGCCTTGTCGTCGGGCAAAGTTATCATGTATTCGTAGGTTTCGATTAAAGTATTGTAAATCAGTTTGGCGTAAGGCAAAGTCTTTTTTACGTCGCGCACTAATTTTTGGTATTGCGCATCCTGCGAGTGGGAAGTGCGGGCGATGGACGGATAAATGTAAATGTCGCGCAAGACCAAAGTACGAACCGTATCCCCGTCCTGAATCAAATACGGAGCGATACTGTCTTGAAAAGCGGCCGTTTGCGCTTCGGTTTCAAACGAAAATAAAGCGACGGCAACGAGTAAACAAGCGATAAAAATCGGTTTCATGCTGCAAAAGTAAGGATTTTTCTCTATAAAATACTAACTTTGCAGTCGAAAAAAAATTAGAATATGAAAATACAATTAAGAAGCCACTCGAGTACGCACGGACGGAAAATGGCAGGCGCCCGCGCTTTGTGGAAAGCGAACGGAATGACTGAAAATCAACTGGCTAAACCGATTATCGCAATTGTTAATTCGTTCACGCAATTTGTTCCCGGACACGTTCATTTACACGAAATCGGTCAGTTTGTTAAATCCGAAATCGAAAAACTCGGTTGTTTCGCCGCCGAATTTAATACAATTGCCATTGACGACGGCATTGCGATGGGACACGACGGAATGTTGTATTCACTGCCCTCGCGCGATTTGATTGCCGACAGCGTGGAATATATGATCAATGCGCACAAAGCCGACGCCGTGATTTGCATCTCGAATTGCGATAAAGTTACGCCCGGAATGTTGATGGCGGCGATGCGATTGAATATTCCTGCCGTTTTTGTATCCGGCGGCCCGATGGAAGCCGGGCTACTCCCCTCTACTAATGGGGAAGCGCAGGGGGAGAAGCTGGATTTAATTGATGCGATGGTCAAAAGCGCCGACGAATCGATTTCCGATGAACAAGTTCGACAGATAGAGTTAAACGCCTGTCCTACTTGTGGTTCCTGTTCGGGAATGTTTACCGCCAATTCAATGAACTGTTTGAACGAAGCCATCGGTTTGGCGCTTCCGGGCAACGGAACAATACTTGCAACCCACGCAAATCGCAAACAATTATTCGCCGATGCAGCCCGAATAATTGTTGAAAACGCTTATAAATATTACCGCGATGGCGACGAAAGCGTTTTGCCGAAAAGCATTGCCACTCGCACTGCGTTTTTGAATGCGATGACTTTGGATATTGCGATGGGCGGCTCTACAAATACGGTATTGCACCTTTTGGCCGTTGCGCACGAAGCCGGAGTCGATTTTACGATGGCCGATATTGATATGCTTTCACGTAAAACGCCGTGTTTGTGTAAGGTGGCGCCGAATACCAATAAATATTATATTCAGGATGTGAATCGCGCAGGCGGGATTATCGGTATTTTGGGAGAATTGGAAAAAGGCGGGTTAATCGACACGAATGTTCATCGAGTAGATGGTTTGACTTTGAAAAATGCGATAGAGAAATATGCAACACTCCTACATGATGCACCTGCGATCTATTATTCTGCACCGGGAAATCAATTTAATCTTGTATTAGGTTCGCAATCAAACTATTACGAAACATTAGACACTAACCGTGAAACCGGTTGCATCCGCGACGTCGCCCACGCCTACACCAAAGACGGTGGTTTAGCCATCCTGAAAGGCAACATCGCGCAAGACGGCTGCGTAATCAAAACAGCCGGCGTGGACGAATCTATTTGGTATTTCCGCGGAACGGCCAAAGTTTTTACATCGCAGGAAGCGGCATGTAACGGCATTCTCGGCGGGCAAATCCAATCGGGCGATGTGGTTGTAATTACTCACGAAGGCCCCAAAGGTGGTCCCGGAATGCAAGAAATGTTATATCCTACCTCCTACATCAAATCCCGGCATCTCGGCAAAGACTGCGCACTGATTACCGACGGCCGTTTCAGCGGCGGCACATCGGGCTTATCCATCGGACATATCTCTCCCGAAGCGGCTTCGGGCGGCAATATCGGCTTGGTGCGGGATGGCGATGTTATTGAAATTGATATTCCGAATCGTTCAATAAATGTTTTGTTGTCGGATGAAGAACTTGCCGGACGTAGAGCGGAAGAAGAAAAACTCGGTGTGGCGGCTTGGATGCCGAAAGACCGGAATCGAACGATTTCCAAAGCTTTGCAGGCTTATGCGAGTTTGGTTTCTTCGGCGGATAAAGGGGCGGTAAGAAGGGTTTAAACGTCGCTTTGCTTTCCCATAATTATAGTTGCCGAAACCCAAGGGAGTATAAAAAATACCCAACGGATAGTTGCAAGAACCTTCCGTTGGGTATCGATCATCCAAAATTATGGGTAATTATTTCTTTATAATCTTATTCACTATTCTATTGTTTCCGGTTTGCAGGATAATCAAATATACTCCTTTTGCCCAGGATATTACCGGAATATTTTCTGTGACAGAAAGCTTGTGCTTGGCATACACCGTTTGTCCTTGCAGATTGAGAACGGTCAAGGTAGCATTTTCTGCGCCTGTGATGCTCAAAATA
>JAISWY010000325.1 GCA_031270925.1 Candidatus Symbiothrix sp. | reverse complement strand
GTGTACATCCAGTTTGTACCACCCACATAAATCAGTTTTTCGTGCAAAGTCATGTTTTTCAACAAGCTGTCGGCGCGGTCTTCGTATTGCATTTGTCCGGGTGTAACGTTTGCTTCTTCGCCGAAAATTTGCCATTTAAGCAGCTGACTGTCAGCGCTTCCATTGTTTTCTTCCACGGCGAGTAGAATTTTGGTAAACAGCGTTTCGTTGTCAATGTCGAAACGCATGGTAGCAAGGCGGCACGGAAAAGTAAACTCTGTCCGGCGGTCGAGTTCCACCCAACCGGTTTCGGGATTGAAGCCGTTCAATGTCCATCGTTTCGGGTCGCGGTCGGGGAAATCTGCGGCCGAAGTCAATGTGCTTGAATGTAATTTATAGGGTTTATCTAATTCTATTTCAATAAAATATGATTTTGTGTCTTTGGCAAGATATTTAAGATTCGCTTTCCTGTTAAACAGATTGGCATATTTCTGTCCGGCGCCTCCTTCGGGAAAAGCGCGAGCAACCGTTTGCATATCAAGTCCTTCGGTAATGTCGGCGGGAAAAATTTTGCCGTCGCTGTCTGCAATATACGGAATACCGAAAAGTTGCCATTCGGCCACTTCTACATTTGTATTCCCTTTTGCCGTGAGGCGGTAATATTGCGCCGATTTTGTCGAAGCCTGCGACGCCAAACGAGTTACCGAAAACAGTTTCGCACCCGACAAGTCGGTAACCGAATTGGGTGTGATTTTTTCCCACGCTTGTCCGTCTTTCGACATTTCAAGTTCCCAACTGCCTGTGTCATGAGTGTTTTGCAAACCTGCCGAAAGCAAGTATCCGGTAAGCAATATCGGCTGTTTGCATTTGGCGACTATTTGAGTAACCGTTACTTCTTCGGCTTTATAGATTGTATATTCATCATTATCAGCCAAATACGGCAATGTCTCATTGGCGTGTTGCGTCGTAATTTCCGCTTCATCGGTGTGGCTCGATATGAAAGCGATTTTTTCTACTTCGGGCTGTGGAATGGTTTGATTGGTTTGATGGATTTCAAACTTATCGAGATTAGGCCCGTGGTCGTTGTGGCAGCCGAAAGTCAGTTTGTTTTTGCCGGCATCCAAATAAATCAGCGTGGAAACCATCGAGGCGGGTGCGTCGTCCCAAGCGGGCGAATTTTCGGTCATCACAACACTTTTGCGGTAGTGATTTACTTTTATCGACAACGGACGACCGGAACCCATCGAAAAAATACGCAATTCGTAAGCGCCTGCTGCGGGAATTTCAACATCGGTAAACTGCAAATATGAGTTCGACTGCAAAATGAAATCGCCGACATATTTTCCGCCGGAAAGTCCCTGTATCGTCGAACCGTTTGTCGGCTTCACTTTCAAATCGCCGTAAAGCTGCGCGTTTTCGGCTTCGAGTTTGACTACCAACTGCGAAAATGAAAAATGCAGCATAAGCAATAAAAAATGCAGTGTCAAAAATATTCGTTTCATGTTTTTCTATTTATCGTACCAAAATTTTATTCCCTACATTTCCAACTTGTACAAGGTAGAAACCGTTATTGATGGCAATTTCGGTTGTACCGCCGGTGCAAATTCCGCTCTTTATTTTCGAGCCGAGAAGATTGTAAACATCAAAAGCCAAATGGTTTTTTCCTTCGGAACGGATGATTATTTTCCCGTCTTTTGAAAACACGGCGCAATCGGCTTTAAGGCTTTCAATTGACGTATTCGGTGCGCCTTCAAAAAGCTGCCATTCGGCAATTTGGAAAGTGGTTCCCGTGTAAATTTCCTGTATGTTCAGGCGGAAATGACTGAATGCCTTATTGACATGCGTTGGAAATTCGACAAGGTGGTAGCGTGCGATAAAATCCTGATTTTCACGTTCATCAAGAATTTCCCAGTCGTTGCCGTTTTCCGAACCGAGAATTTGCCATGCTCGCAGATTACGGTCGAAAATATCAATGCATGAATGTATCTTGTATGATTTGATTTTGACCGGTGTGGGCGAATCATATTGTATCCAAATCGGTCCCTTATCAACCACGCAATATTTTGTACCACGATTATTGTCAATCAGATTTTCTACCAATTCGCCGGGATAGCCTGTGTATTGTCCTGTGATTACGCCGCCGTTGTTGGTTACATCGCTTTCCATAATGCTCTCAAAGCCAAGCAACTGCCATTCGTTGATTGCTATGAAATCGCCACCGTTGTTGGCGTTTATCAGTAATCGGAAGTTGCGATAAGGCGTCAATTCACTGACATTGTTGAACGGTAGCTCGTAAATTTTTGTTTCCAGCGGATTGAATTGGACGTTTTCGCGAGTATCAATATTTATCCATGTATTGCCGGAAAACGAGCCTTGCAGTTTCCACGACTTCGGGAAGTTTGCCGCATCGCCGCCGGGAGAAGTCAGCGCATAGCCGGTTATTTTTGTGTTTTCCGCCAGCTTGACGGCAAACCATGCTTCTCCGGTAAAACTTTCCTTAATGCCGGTAAGCGTGTTGTTATCAATTAGTTGTTGAAAATTTGTATTGGGAGAAGAAGTCAATACAGTTGCCTTGTCGGTGAAATCGGAACCGGCTTTGCGGGCGAAAAAATCCGCCGGCAACACGATATTACATTCCGGACAAATAACGTTGCCGATAAGGTAGGCCATCAGGCTTGTGCCGCGAAAGTTGGGGTGAATTTTATCGTAAGTCAATTCTTCGTGTCCGAGAAAAGGCGTGTAGAGGTCGATAAGCGTGGCTCCGGTTGCCTGCGCTGCGTTGGCTATCATCGGAAACAGTTCGTTGGTATAACGTTCAACCGGAATGTCGAGCCAATTATTCGGAAAAGCCGGAATCGGGTAACAAACGTAAATTTGCGGATTGTTTGGCAGGTTTTTGAAGGAATTGACAAAGTTGATATAATCCTGTTGAAACTCGTCTTTATGTACCCAGTTGTTTGGCTTGGCATCGTTTGTTCCGAGTTTTATTATCACAATATCGGGTTGCCACGCCAATGCGTCGCGGTATTTTTGCTCATTGATATACGGATAATCGCCTTTCGAGAGCATGGTACGCGCACCTATACCGTAATTTTTCACATCATAGTTGTCGCCCAAAAGTTGTTGCAGCACAGCTGGATACTTATATTTTCCCGCCACGCTTGCGTTTTCGGTAATGCTGTTACCGATGCAGGCGATTTTGATTCTTTCGGTCAATTGTGCGATGCCCCAGCTTTCAAAATAATGTTCTATTCCATCAGCCCAAAATTTGCCGAGTTTGTCTGCTCCCTCTTGATTGGGATGTAAATAAAACGTACCGGAATTGCCTGCTTCGGCTTGCAGGTATTGCAAATAATTGTCTTTGAAAAACGTGAAAGCTTCCGTATCACCTTCAAAGACATAGCCGGCATTTTCTTCTATAATAGTTTGAATTACAGGAAAATAAGTTTGCAAACGGTCTAATCCTTCCTGCAAATACCGGGCGCCGTTATGCGTGTTGGGCGTATAGTAAGTGGGTCGATTCAGCACAAATTTGCTGTCGGGGAAATATTCGCGCAGGGCGTTGATAATGGCCTGCACGTTTTGCTTGTATGTTGTGGTCGAAACCGGCGCACCGTTTGTACCTTGTATTGCGCTGTCGTTTGTGCCGAGCATCAGCGAAAAAACGAGTTGTGCATGGGTCGCATCCAATTGCTTGGCGGCGTTCACGGCATTGGGAAAAAGATTACCGCCGGGCAACCAATCGACGGTTGTAGAACCGCTCACACCACAATTCACATAACGCACCGTATAGCCTGTGTTTTCCAGATTTTTCACAGCCGCATCGGGGGGCGTGCGTTGCAATCCGTGGGAGATGGTAATGCTGTTGCCGATATAAACGATGTTCAATCGGTTGTAAGTGTTTTCGTTACCTTTTGCCGCAAGCGTTGCGGAAGATAAACAACAGAATAGGACCAAAAGAAAATTGATGATGTTTTTCATTTTCTAATTATAATTTAAAATAGGAGAACCGGAAAATATTTAAAAATCTTATCAAAGCCATTACCCCTTAATGTTTATTATTTTTTTTGTGATAATTTTCCCAATATCAATCCATAACAAGTAGATTCCGCTTGGATAATCCAAATGGATGGTAAGCAATCCTTGTGAAATGTAAGAATTGAGGTGGCGTCCACAAATATCCACTATTTTTATTGTTGCTTCCCTCGGCGTTTTGATGCTTATGTTTCCCGAAGTGACGGTCGGAAAAACAGATACTTCGTCGGTGTTTACAGATGCAATGTTGCTCTGCGATTCGATTTTTTGAACCGTCCATAAAGCGCCTATCGTCTTATTGTGATAAATGTAAGAGTTGGGCGTTGTAGCATCGAGGTTAATGATGTGGCCGACGTTTGCCAGTGAGCGCATGGTAAAAACGCTATCGGGTTCGTATTCCAGCAGGATACGCCCGTTATCGGTGGTGGCGCTGCCCAGAACGCAAAGCCAGCCGCCGCTTTTATTGATATAGCCGTTTTTGATTTTCAGATTGTAGGTATTATCCCTTGGCGGAGACGTCGCATGCAATGTCTCAACGAAAGTAAAGATAAAATTCTCGTCGTCTTCGATTAACGGATTCAAACAGAAATCGCCTTCGGTGGCGTGGCGCTTGTATTGCAAATAAAGTCCCGAATAAAAATGTTGGAGATAATATTTTCCTCCGTTGATGATTTCGTCGCGGGTTTGAGCGGTGGAAGCTCGTTTTTCCGATGCTTCAATGCCGAGTTCAGCCGCTGTCGCCCAATTTCGCCCTTCCACTTCCGATTTCGCCACCAATTTGAAATAACGCGCCTGTGGCTTTGAATTGATTGTAACCGTTTGAATGTTCGACGAATTGGCGAACTGACCGCTTGCGGCGGCCCGTTCCCAATTCCGGAAATCGTTGCTGAAATAGACTTCGTAATCTTTGATCCGTCCGTTAGAACCGTCTAAACGCCCCTGGTAAGTAAATGCCTCAACGGTGTATTCAAACAGCATATCAACTACAATTTCGTGCGGGTGCTTCGGTTCGTTATCGCCCCAAGGCGTATGCCAGATGGTGTTTTCGTTGTCGTCAACGGCATTGGAAGCAGGGTCGTCCCCGTGTTGGCTTGATACGCTCACAATGCGCCATTTTGTTTTGTCGATGGCTACATAAAACGATTTTTCGCTTTCCTGACTGTCGAAGTTTCCTGCGGCAGTGCAATAGGCAGTTACCGTGCCTCCATTGGCCAAATCAAAGGGATTTTCGTAAAGTTGAAATGTGCCGCCGTTGATTTTGTAATGGATTTGCGCGTTTTCGGTCGGGGTAGAAAGCGTTACAATGCCTTGCTTGTCGCGCTTGATGGTTGCCGTTGCGCAAACGGGACTTTCTACGCGGGCTTTTTCCGATAATTGCGTATCGTTCAACGAATCTGCTATCGGCAAAATCATAAAGTCGAAAAGCGTATAATCGGCTTTGAGTTCGTATTGCGGCATGACGTCGGGGCCGCACGAGGCATTGCCTAAACCGCGCATCCGGGCGTTGAGCGAAACGATGGTGTTTGCGTTGAACGTAACTTCGTGAGGATGTTTCTTGCGGTTATTCCGGTTGGCGTACAGGTCTTCTGCTTTGTAGTGAACGGCTGAAGCCGACATTGTTTCGGGAGCGACGAACAGCAAGCCCGCGCCCGCATTGTCGCGTAGCGCCATCCAACGCACGTCTTCCTTGCTGCCGGTTTCCTGCGGGAAAAGATACTGTTCCCACTGTTCGGTAACGGCGCTGTTCCACTGTCCCTCGAAACACGATTCTTTGCGGTCGGGATAGGAATCCCAGGGGCCGCGCCCAAACCATGTCAGGCGTTCAAAAGCCGCCGGCATTGACAGGCGGAACCCGATTTTCGGCAAGCTTACGCCTTTGTTTTTCGGGTCGATAATGGAACTGACGAACACTGCGCCGTCGTTCAATACTTTGAACGTAAATTTTACCATAAATTTATTGCTGCTGTTCGTTGCGGCGGAATACACATTTTCAATCGAAAAGCTCATTGCGTTGTCCGACTGCTCGACCTTCCACGTTCCGGCGGCAACGTTAAGCTTTCGTATTCCGGCATTGTCCCACGCTTCGGTTTGCGTTTTGTCGTTATCGACAGGCAGGCGAAAAACATTGAGTTCGAGCGGCTCATTGATAAGCGTTTGGCCGTTTAGCGTGTAACTGTCGAGCGTAGCCTTGGTTTTCGAGAAAACGGCTGAAAAACCGGCGCCCGTTACGGTGTAATTATCCGGATTATCCTGAACGCTTAACGTTCCGACGGTCGGAATGGTGTAAACCGGTTTTCTGGCGGATTTAAGTGCTATTTGTTCGTTGGCGGCTTCATAACCGGCTTCCGCCCATCCTGTCGCCGTTTTTTGCTTTACGCTGAAACGGATGAAATATTCCGCTTCAGTCTTCGCGTTTGCCGGCAAATCAATGGTAAGCACGGTTGAGTCGCCGGCGGTGATATTCAAATCGCCGAGCGCGTGAGTTGAAATCACGTTGCCGTCTTCGAGAATGGAATACGAAAAATCGTAATTCGCCGTATTCGCGAAAGCGAGTTTGCTTTTGACAACAAACTGATTATCGGACTTCCGGCGGAAATCGACCGGCTGATACACTTTTTGGGTGTTGTAGCTTTTCGCCGAAAGCTCGTGATTGGGAAACACCAATCCGTCGGCCACGAAATTGCCGTCGTTGGGACGGTCGCCGAAATCGCCGCCATACGCCCAGTAATATTCGCCGGTTTTGTTGGGTACGGGCATTTTGAGTCCGTGGTCTTTCCATTCCCAGATAAATTCGCCGGTAAGCGACGGATATTCTTCGTAAAGCTTGAACATATCGCGCACGGCTCCCATCGCATTGCCCATCGCGTGGCTGTTTTCGCACTGAATATGCGGACGGGGATTGGATTGCGCGAGGCGTTCTTCACCGATTTGACGGATGTGGTCGTAATGTCCGTACATGGAGCTGCTCACGCTGCTCCATGTGCTGTTTCCTTCGTAATGCGTCAGTCGGGTGTTATCCAATGCACGGATTGCATTTTCGACATGCTGAAAGTTGTTGCCGTTGCCGCTTTCGTTACCATACGACCAAATCAGGATGGCCGGATGGTTGCGCAGCCATTTCACGTGGTTTTCGTTGCGCTCGACCATCGGCTTGCGGAAAACTTCCACGCTCGAAAGCCCCATGTTTCCGTGACATTCCACATCGGCTTCCGCCAAAACGTACATTCCGTAGCGGTCGCACAAATCGTAGAAATACGGATTGTTGGGATAGTGCGAAGTGCGAATGGCATTGATATTCAAACGTTTCATCGTGCGAATATCCGCTTCCATTTCTTCTTTCGATACGGTATGCCCGTTCAGTTCGCTGTGGTCATGGCGATTTACGCCGTGAAAAATCAGCCGTTTGCCGTTAAGCAGCAATTCACCTTTTCGGCCGATTCCCACTTCGCGAAAGCCGACTTTCCCGCCGCGAATGTCGAGCGTGTTATCGCCGTCTTTCAGCGTGATAACGAGGTCGTAGAGCGTGGGAATTTCCGCGCTCCACTTGTCGGGATTGCTTACATTGAATGTCAGCGTGTTTTTGCCTACAACCGGCGCGTTCAATTCCTGTTGAGCCACAACGACTGCGTCTTTCATTATTTTGGCGGTGAGCGTTCCGGCAGTCAAATCGTCGCCGGTCAGTTTCACATCAATCGTAACGGCGGCATCCGCGTATTGCGCATCCAAATCGGTTTTGAAGAAATAATCGCGGATTTGCGTTTGGGGAGCCGACCACAGGAAAATATCGCGGAAAATGCCGGTCAGCCGCCAATGGTCTTGACATTCGAGAAACGAGCCGCTCGTGAAGCGATAGACCTGCACGGCAATCGTATTTACGCCCGCCTGCACATAGTCGGTAATTTTAAATTCGGAAGGAAGATATGAATCTTCGGAATAACCTACCCAATTGCCGTTTATCCACAGGTAATAACCATGTCCCGTACCGTTGGAACGAACATAAATATCGCGCCCGTCCCACGAAGCGGGCAGGGTAAATTCGCGGCGGTAACTTCCCACCGGATTTTTCATCGAGTTGTTGTATGTCCAATCCTGCGGCCGGTCGGCCATCACGCTGTAATCAGCGGTATATGTAAACGGATACGACGTATTGATGTACAAAGGCCGATCCCAGTTTTTGCTGTGGCGAACGCCGTAAACCTGCCATACCGACGGTACTTCAATATCGTCCCAATTGCCTGTGTCGAAATTGTTTTGCTCAAAATTTGCCGGTTTGGAAGCCGGGTCTTTCGCCCAAAAGAATTTCCATGTCCCGTTGAGCGACCGGAAATAATCGGATTCCTCGATGCTCCTGTTTTGTACATCGCCTTCCGTAGCGAACGGGATGGCAATCGTATGCGCCTCTTCGCGGTTTACCTGCGTTACGGTTACATCGTCCCACTCCGATACCTGCGCCGAAAGCGCAGGCGTCAGAAAGGATAAGAGAACGGCCGCCGCTATAGTTGAATATTTACTCATTCCCGTTTGTTTGAAAGATTATTTTACCAATACCTTGCTTGCGGTTTCGCCGATCCGAATAATGTAAATGCCGTTGTCGGCGTTGATTTCGGTAAGGCCTTGACGACAAACGCCGCTTTCAATCCGTTTTCCAAGCAAATCGAATACAGTAAACGGCAAGTCTTTTGCGGACGTCGAATACAGTTGGATGGCGCCTTTGTTCGATACAATCGTTACCGGCAAATTGTAGGCTATATTGCTGATACCGTCGGGCTGTTGTGAAACACCGAACCAATCTTTGAACATTTGCCATTGCACCAAGTTGATTGTACCGTCGCCTGCACTGTCTTCAACGCTCAATTTATACAATACGGTTTCAACAGGTTCTTTAATATTGAACATCAGCGTGGAGGCATTGGCGGGGAATTTGATGTTTTCGCGTGCATCCAGCACAAGCCATTCGCCGGTTTCCAAGTCGAGAGCTTCTATTTTCCATTTCGACGGGTTGCGGCCCGGCCAATTGAAACGTCCTGTCAGCGCGTAGCTTTTCAACGTAACAAAATCGGGAGTTTCAAACTGAACGTAGAAATTCTTTTGGTCAGCCACCGTATAAACGGTATTCAGTTGTTTATCAAACACGTTTTCAAAAACTTCGTTTCCTCCCTCTCCTCTGTTCCAACCATCGGGGTCGCCCATCGAATAGTTGAGTATTTCATTAAAATCGACATAGGCTGTAAGATCGTCGTTGGGGAAAGGCTGCTCGGCGCTGATGTACGGTACACCGAATAATTGCCATTCGCCGATTTCCACTTTCCCATTGCCGGTGGCGGTCAGGCGATAATATTGCGCCGATACAAGATTGTCGAGATTGTATCCGGTAGTGATGTTGCGATAAAAGCCTGCATCGGTTGTGAGCGTTTTTGCAACGGCGTTCCATTCGGCGCCATCGGTCGAATATTCCAATGTCCAATCATCCAACAGTTCGTTGGATTGTCCGAAAGCGCCGGCAATGGCGTAACCGGTAAGAATAATCGGATACGCTGTTTTTGCCGTGATTTTTGTTGACGAAACGCCCTCATTGGTGTAAATAGTGTATTCGTTATTGTCGATCAAGCGGGAAATATTGGCGCTGTCGGTTACCTGTTCTTCCATAAAATCGGCAGCGAAGTCCACCACATTGTCGGTAAAATCGAAAACAGCCGCCATTACCTCGTAATCGGGTTTTTCCAGCGCCAAGCCTGATTTCACGATTTCGATTTTATCCAGATTAGGACAGAAACCGCTTTGGAAACTCGAAATCGTTACGGTATTATTACTACCCGCATTGAGCCATACTTGAACGGTCTTTTTCAGAATGTTGGGGCGCGTCGGATCGTTTGCCTGCTCTTCGTTTTCGGGACAAGTCCAATAGGGCAAACCGATTTTACAGGGCATTTTTACAGGCAGGAAATTGTTTGCCTTGACCGTAAAATTACGTTCGCCGAAGGTTGTGTAATAAGCTGTTACGTTATAACTGCCCTCTTCGGAAACGTCGATGTTTTCAAACTGAACCTTGCTTGATGCACCGATGTTGAACACGCCCTTGCCTCCCGAATAACATTCGGCGTCGTTCACTTCTACCGAAATAACACTTGCATTTTCGGCTTCAAAAGTAAGTGCGGCGGGCAATACGGCGGGAACGAGCGTTTCGTCCGACGGTGATACCGTGAACTTGTCGAAGTTGGGAGCGAAACTGCCGTCTTTACCGTCGAAAGCGCCGATTTCCACTTCATTTTCGCCCGCGTTGAGATAGACGGGCAGGGTCAGCGTCATAATGCCGGATAAAGGATTGCCCTCTTCGTCCGTTCCTTCCGAGCCGTCCCACGAACCGGTAAATATGTCGAATACGGCAATAACCGGCACATAGTTTTCTACTTTGATGTACATACTGCGACCGTTCATGGTAGCGTAGTCTATCGCGAAATCGTAAGTTCCCGCTGCCGGAACAGTTATCATGTACTTCACATAACTGCCGTAGGCCGCGTTCATCTCCACAAATTGGCCGCCGGAGAAAAGTTCGGCGTCGTGAACGATGACGTAAGCGCTTTCAACGAATGCTTCGGCTTCGATGGTTTGCGCATTCACTTGTGCAAGGCTTGCCAACAACATTAGTAAAAGCCCTGCTTGCTTGATGAGATAATTTTTAATCTTCATGATCATTAATTTTAATGTTTATATATTCTGTTTTTATTTCGCTGCTTTATTCCACGACGGTTACTTTGTGAGTAAACTGTTCTATTTCGGGTCTGAAATCGACGTCTATTTTCAATGTATGCTGGTTGTGGTCGGTGCGGTTGAACTTGTAACAGTAGTCCGATTGACTGTTATCCACTTCATACAAATAAAAATAGGATGCTTGCGAATTTGCACTCTGATTGGGCGCAATTATCGCACTGTAGCCCCAGAAAGACGAGGACTGCTCGCCCGCCATGTCCTTTTGCGTTATACGGAACTTGTAGCGATAGTCGATTGCCGCACCACTTCCGGCGAGTTCCACGTGTTGGGTCAGCGTCCAATACGGGACTTGCGCATTGCTCTGTTGCAGCGTGCCGAGAATATCGTTTTCGCCGCTGTACCACACATCAATCGCCTCGACAGCAACAAAAACGGCAGTAACGTTTTTCAAATTGATTTTAACCCGGTGGATTTTCCCTGCCGTAATCGAAGCATTGGCGAGCGACTGTTTTTCTTCGCCGAAAAGTTCTTTCAAGCCTCCGTCGGCCGAAAGGTAAAAGCGGCGGTCGCTGTCTTTTTCGGTCAGGTAAAAATTACCATCCGATAAATATAGAAACAATTCATATTCGCCGGTGTATATATATTCGTTGCCTACTTTTTGCTGTATCCGTTTCATTTCCAATTCTTTGCCATTTCCAACCGCTCCGCCTGCCGTCAATATTTTTTCGGGATAATAGGCGAATCCCGCCGGACGCGAGATGCTTAGTTTTTTACGGTTGTCGCTGAAAACTTCATTGATTCCATTGCTTGCTCGAACTTGCCAATACACATCGCCTGTTGAATTTTGGGCGATGCCGGCTTTTTCGGCAATGATGTTCAAGTCTTTTTCGGTCAGCACGAGAAAATTGTCTATCTGGCCGAAGCCTGTAATTTGCTTGAAGAAAGACGTTTCCAAATTTTCCGAATTATAAAAGCAGACTTCGTAGAACACTTTGGAAAAGTCGGCCGACTTCGATTTTTCCCATTCCAGTCGTGTTTCGCTTCCGAAATTGGTTGTGCTGTCGGCGTAATTCACTGTGATAGCTGTCTGTAAATCGGGCGTGCTGATGCTGAACGCTGTGAGCGACGTTTTGTGTTCCGCATCCCAATCGTAATTGTAGCAGGATGTGCAATATACTGCTACTGCAAGTAATAATAGTTTGTTTTTCATGAGTTTATATTATGTATGTTATTCAGCCATGTTTGCCGAACTAATCGAACTCCAATTGGGATTCTGTACCAAAAGTTTGCCTTTGTACATTTCGCTCAACGGAATAGGCCAAAGCAGATAGTAATCTTTAAAAACGCGGTTTTCAAATGTGGTGCGCTGATGGAATACATCTTTACCGCGCGAGTCATTCGCGTTCATTCCGTGCTTCGGCCCGTCGAATTTCTCGTGCGCAATCGCCCAGCGGCAGCAGTCGAAATATCGAGCTTCTTCAAAGGCGAGTTCTACGCGACGTTCGTGGCGGATGGCTTCGCGCATCGCTTCCTGATTGGCAGGCACGGGCAGTTCGCCTGCAGTGATGTTGGTGCCGTAGCCCGGGATGCCGGCGCGGGTGCGAATGGCGTTGAGATACAACAAAACCTGCGCTTTGTTGGCGGAGTAATCCGCTTCGTTCAATGCCTCTGCATAATTCAGGTAAAACTCGCCCAAACGAAACATTACCGCTGCATGTTCCACGAGTTGTCCGGTTTGCACATTGCTTTTCGGATTGACGAACTTCCGGCAGAGGTAACCTGTCTGCGAGTAGTTGCGGGTTTCCTTATCGGTACGCCCTGTGTTGCCTCCGTAGAAAAACTCAACGGTAGAAGTATTATAGTCCGATAGCCATTTGCAGTTATTGAACGTAATGGAAACGTAAAAGCGCGGTTCGCGATTGCAATACATATTGTAGGTGCCTTTTTGCGTGTAGCCGTTGTCACCCGCTACCGCGCTGAAACCATCTTCGGTATAGGAACCGTCTTCGGCATAAAACTTTCCGTCCCCGCCTTTCAAAAGCGGATAACCCGTTCCGGTAAAATAGTCGTCAATCATTTCCTGCACAACTCCCCAACCCGACCAGGCGCCCAAAAAGCGCGGCGAGCAAGCCAAATCCATTTCCCAAAAACCACCTGCGGGCTTGGCGAAGATGATTTCACTGTTTCTATCCGTAATAAACAGGTTTTGACAGGTTTTATAGGGGTCATACGTTCCGTTGATATTGTTTTCGCGGTACAGCGAGAAAGAATAATTGTCGATGATGTCCTTCTGCGCCGCAGCAGCCTTTCCCCACCGCTCTTGACGGTCGGCGTCGGTATAATCCATCATCGGCGAGTTGTCGTAATTGCGGAAATTTTTGAAAACATCAAGCGTGCGGTCTTGATTATACAAATCGCTGGCGGCATAAAGCAAGGCTCTGGCTTTGACCGCTTTACAAAATACTTCGGTAATGCGGCCGTAGTTCAGTCCCGTATATGTTTCTTTTGCCATGGCGTTCATTTTTACCACCTCGTCCATCTCGCTTACAATGTACTCGAAGCATTTCTTTATAGACGAGCGCGGGTATTGCATATCGTCGGTAGAGGCGTCGGCGCTTGCCAATTCTTCCGGTAAGATAACTACAGGCCCATATTGTCGCACAAGGCAGAAATAAAACCAAGCCCGCAAAGCTCGCGCCTCCGCTTTGCAGCGCAAAATTTCGCCCTTTTCCATTTCGCTGTTTTTATCCACATGCTGCATAAAGTAGGTTGCCGCACGAATACCGGGGTAGTAATGATTCCAAAGATTGCCGTAGTACAAATCCTCTTTGTCGGGCGCAAGCAGGCCGAGATTGATTTTTGAGATTTCATAATCGGAATAAGTTACGTCTATTTCGTCTGAAATGCCCGCCCATATTGTCTGGTTACTCCATTCGTAAACCGGACGGATGTAGGAATACACATTTGCCAAAAACTCCAATGTAGAGTTTCTGCGTTCAAATACCTGCTCAATGGTTTGCAGGTTGTCGGGTTCGTTGTCGAAAAAGCTGTCGCAAGCAGCGGTCAAAACCACGATAAGAAAAATTAACGATTTAGTGATATACTGTTTCATTTGGTGTGTTTATTTTGTACACTTTTAATATTAAAAAGAAAAATTTACCCCGATGCTGTATGTTTTTATGTTCGGGTATTCGGAGCCTGTTTCTTCCCGTATTTCCACATCCCACATATTGAACTTGGTAAAAGTGAGCAGGTTGTAGCCCAAAAAGTAAAGCCGTACATTATTTAAACCAAGTTTTTTGGAAAACCGTTCGGGGATATTGTATGTCAAATCCAAACTTTTCAAGCGTAAATACGACCCGTTGCGCAACCAGAAAGTACTTGTGGCATAGTTTTCCGGATTGGAGGTCAAGCCGTAATCCAAGCGGGGCCAAAGCGCATCTTGACGGGGATTGTCGGGCGTCCACCGTTCCGTGATATTGGAATAGAGATTCCCTTTTGCCGCGCCGTCGGTAAAAGGTTTGAAGTCAGTTGCGCTCAAAGAAAGAGTTCGCCTGCCCACCCCTTGAAAAAACGCGCCCAGCGTCCAGTTTTTCCATCCGATTGTGCCGCCCAAGCCATAAACGATTTGCGGTATGGAAGGATAGCCGATATAGGTTTTGTCCGATGCATCAATAACGTTGTCATCTTGCGGATTGAGGTTGCGGTACTTCAAATCGCCCGGTTTTACCACAATGCCTTTGGGTTTGGCTACATTGGAATTGTCAATATCTTCCTGCGTATAAAATCCATCGCAGATATAGCCGAATTTTGTTTCGAGCGAATGACCGATCGAATTAAGATAATCGTAAGGCTTGCGAGGCGTGTCGTCTTCCACATATTCGTTTTTGTTGAACGAGAAATTGCCTTTGAACATCACGAGCCAGTTGCCGAACTTCTTTGTCCAGTCGGTTGTAACCTCAAACCCGCGATTATCTATCACGCCCAAGTTGCCGTAAGGCAGTGTAACTATACCAATATAGGTCGGTACAGCTTGGCGTTGCAGAAAGATATTTTCGCGGTGCTCTTTGAAAAAGTCGATTTGAAACGCCAGGTCGTTATTCCATACATTGAAGTCGATACCCAGATTGGTTTTCGTAGAAGTTTCCCAAGTTACATCAACGGCGGGTCGGCCTACGCGCACGCCGCCGAAACCGCTGTTGCGCTCTTCTCCGTAAGTGTAGCCGGCGGCGCCGCTTTCCACAGTAGCAAGATATACAAACCGCGCATTACTTTCGCCTTTCGATGCATTGTCGAGCATCGAATTACCGGCCTGACCCCACGAAAAGCGAAATTTCAAGAAATTGATGTAATCGGCGGCAGACTCAAAAAAGATTTCGTTAGATAACACCCACGCTGCCCCAAATGAAGGAAAGAAACCGAAACGCTTGCCCGGCGAAAAGTTTTCCGCGCCGTTGTATCCGAAATTCGCCTCGCCAAAGTAGCGGTCGTTATACGAATAGGTGGCGCGCCCTGCAATACCCATATTGCGGAAAGGCATCGCGTGCATCAGCGTTCCTGCCGTAACATTGGAGTAATCGGTCATATTGTAAAGCATCATCGCCGAAACGCGATGTGTTTGATTAAAAAGTCGTTCGTAATTCAATGCGCTTTCCAAATAATACTGCCGATGTCCCCATGCGTGTTTGTTGTAAGACCAACTGAGGTCGCCGCTCATATTGTCGGTACGGGCGAGAATAAGTTCTCCGTTTTCATCACGCCCTGTTGCCTGATAGGTAACAGGATTGAGTCCTGTGCGCTGAATGTCGTTGCGCATATAAAAGTCGTAAGCAACCAAGGCTCTGGCGCTCAATCCTTTGAGCCAAAAATCAAACTTCTGGTCGATGCGCAGGTCGGCGCGGGTTTCACTCGTGTTGCGTTTGTTGCTGCCCATTCGATAAACCATTGCATACGGATTGTTTACGCCGCCGCCGTTGTTCAGGTACGGAATTTTGCCGTCCGGATAAGACGTGGGATACATAATCGGATACGCCCGCGTAATCATTTTGAAAATATCCCTTGCGCTGTAATACGGCGTGTTGTAGTCGGCAATTTCGCCCTTCACGCCAAATTCGATATTGGTGGTTTTGGTTGCCTGCATTGTGAGATTGCTAACAAAATTCACGCGGTAGAAAGTCATCGAGCCGTCGTATTTTTCTTCGGGACGCACGTTGTACAAACCGCCTTCATTATAATAGCCAATTGAAGTGTAGAACTGTGCAAACTCCGAGCCGCCCCGCGCATTGATATTTGCCTTGTGGTAGGAGCCGTAATCTTTAAAAATTTCTTTCATCCAGTTTACATTCGGATAGAGCATCGGGTCGATCTGCGTATAAGTCTTGTTGATGTAATCGGCTGAATAAATCGGCATTTCACCTTTGTTCATCGCCGCCTCGTTAGCCATTTGCATATAAGTGATGCCGTCGGCCAAATCGGGAATTTTGGTAAAAGTGGTAATGCCCGTGTTGTATTCGGCCTTGATGCGGGGTTTGGTTTTCATGCCTTTTTTGGTGTTAATCAGGATAACGCCATTGGCGCCTTTCACTCCATAAACGGCCGTGGCAGAGGCGTCTTTCAGCACTTGAAAACTTTCAATATCTTCGGGGTCGATGTTGTTGAAAGTGCGTTCCACGCCGTCAACCAAGATGAGTGGCGTTGTGTTGGTGGTGGTTGAAACGCCACGTATCCAGATTTGCGTGTTGTCGTCTTTTCCGGCTTCACCGCTGCCTTGAATGCCAATTACGCCTGCAATACGTCCTGCCAGCACCGAACCGATGTTGGCCACCGGCTGTTTCATCTCCTGCATATCCTTGATGCCCGACTGTGCGCCGATAGTCGATATTTTACGCTGCGTGCCATAACCGACAACAACCACTTCTTCCATTTGCTTGACGGTTTCCTGTAATACCACATTGAGGATTTTGCGTTCGCCGACTTCCTCTTCGCGTGTTTGAAAGCCGAGGTACGAAAAACTCAAAATAGCGTGATTGCCCGGAACAGACAGCGAATAATTCCCGTTGATGTCGGTTACGCTGCCGATATTCGGATTGTCTTTCACCACTATGCTGACCCCTATTTGAGGTTCGCCATTGACGTCGGTAACATTCCCCGTGATTTTTCGGGAAGTGGTGTTATTCTTGGAAGGAGGGTTGGGGAAGATAAAAATGTGTCCGTTCTGAATCTTGAAAGAACAGTTGGCGCCTTGCAGCAACTCGGTCAAAACGTCTTTCAATACGGTGCTTTTGATTTCGCGCTCGATTTTAGCATTGACGTTGAAAGCCGTTTCCTCGTAGCCGACAATCAGATTGGTCTGCTTCTCAATTTGTGCGAAAGCCGCTTTCAGCGTAAGATTACTGCCTTGAATCTTCACTACTTGATTTTGTGAAAACGCCGCCGTATTAAAGAGGAAAGAAAGTACAGCTACAAAAAAGATTTGTACGCCGGTAGTGTTTTTCATGATGTGCATTATTTTTTTATATTTGAATATTTACTTTGTATTTATTGTCCTGTTTCTGGATGACCAGATCGGGAACGATGCTTTCGAGCGCCTTAAAGATATTTTCGACGCTTTCATGCTCGTCAAAGCGGACGGTCAGTCGTCGTTTTTCCATTTCCGTCAATTGAAAGTCGATTGAAACGTTGTATCTGCGTCCTATCTGGGTCAGTACGTCCGATAATGGCGTGGAAGTAAAAGCAATCTTGCCTGTGAGCCAACTGGAAGCATCCGGCGCATTCACTTGCTTCTTGACAATGTCGCCGGTTTCCAAATTCAGCGATATTTCTTCGTTCGGCATCAGGAGGCGGTCGCTGGTTTTGTCATTGTCGGAAATAGTAACTTTTACCTTTCCTTCTTCCAAGGTGGTGCGGATTTCCGATTGATCGGGATAGGCGTTCACGTTGAATTTCGTGCCGAGTACCTCAATATCCATTTTCTTGGTGTGGACGATAAAGGGCTTCGCAGGGTCTTTCTGTACTTGAAAATAAGCCTCTCCCTCTAAATTGACCGTTCTGCGGTTGCCGCTGAAATCACGAGGATACTCCAATGAACTGCCCACATTCAACACGACAACAGAGCCGTCGGGCAGCGTGATTTCGGTACGTTCATTGTTGGGCGACATCACTTTCTGGTAATGTACTTCGGCTATATCTACCGGCTTCGGTAAGCGGTTGATAAGAAAAACCGACAGCACCGCCAAAGGAATAAAGATGGCGGCGGCAGCGGCATATCGTCTGAATGGAATATACCAAGCCTGCTTTTCGGGCTGCATGGGCAAGTTCGCTTCGGCGGCCACCTTATTATATGCTTTCTCCACATTGATCGTCTTCGGCTCAAAGGCGGGATGAGCAATCTCCCAAACGTTTTTCATCTCTTGAAAATACGCTCGATTTTCAGGCATTGTTTCTGCATACGATTTGATGGCGCAAATTTCGTCGTCGTTAGCTCTTCCTGAAAACAATTTTATCAACAGTAAATCTATTTCTTTTTTGTTCATTATTTATCTCTTTTTATAATATGATAACATGGAATTGAATTATCCCACCATACAGAGGGGTATTTAACTTTGTTTAACAATTCAGGGGGGATTACCGGCTTTGCGGTATAATATATGGGGAAATCGGATGCCTCGATTTTGCTTCGCTCGACATGACGCGCTTCCATATGGTTTCAAGCTATATCACAAACACAGGTTTTTACAAGTGAATCTTTTGGGATCAGTTGCAAACCCCTGTGTTAAGTAGAAGCGACAGACCGCAGGTCTGAATGTTAATAACCCCCAATGAAGCGAAGCGATTGGGGGATAGAGAAATAACCACTCTCCCCCTCAACCCCG
>JAISWY010000229.1 GCA_031270925.1 Candidatus Symbiothrix sp. | reverse complement strand
TGATTTTTGTTAATCAAAACAATTGCAAGCGATAACAAAGCGATGAAAAGCAGCCAATGAATATTTTTGAAAATAAAATCAACTAAGTTTCGCAATTATCGAATCAAAAATTTGAAATTGTTAATATTTCTAAGGGCGATCCCGGTTCCTTTCGCCACTGAATGCAAAGGATCTTCGGCGATATGGAACGGAATGTTTACTTTGTCTTGCAAACGTTTGTCCAAACCTTTCAACAATGCACCGCCACCGGCCAAATAAATTCCGTTACGGACAATATCGGCATACAATTCGGGAGGCGTGTTTTCCAAAGCGTTCAAAACGGCCATTTCGATTTTGGAAACCGATTTATCCAAAGCGTGCGCAATTTCCTGATACGAAACCGGTATTTCCATCGGTAACGACGTCATCCGGTTGGGGCCGAAAATGACGAAATCTTCAGGAGGATCTTCCAAGTTCACCAAAGCCGAGCCAACATTCATTTTGATTAATTCGGCAGTTCGTTCGCCCACTTTCATATTGTGTTGGCGTCCCATATATTCCTGAATATCAGTCGTTAAATCATCGCCTGCAATTCGGATGGATTTATTGGAAACGATTCCGCCCAAAGAGATAACCGCAATTTCGGTAGTGCCGCCGCCTATATCGACAATCATGTTGCCTTCGGGCGCATCCACATTCAAGCCGATTCCGATTGCGGCCGCCATCGGTTCGTAAATCATATATACATCGCGTCCGCCGGCATGTTCGGCCGAATCACGCACCGCTCGAAGCTCGACTTCCGTACTTCCCGACGGAATACAAACCACAATTCGCAACGAAGGCGAAAAAAGATGTGTTTTGTTGTTGTTGATCATCTTAATCATTCCCCGAATCATTTGTTCGGCGGCGTAAAAGTCGGCAATCACACCATCGCGCAAGGGACGAATGGTTTTGATGTTACTGTGCGTTTTTCCTTGCATCCGCTGCGCTTCGGCTCCGATAGCCAGCAATTTGCCGGTACGCTCATCCAAAGCGACAACCGACGGCTGATCAACCACTACTTTATCGTTTTGAATGATAATCGTATTGGCTGTTCCCAAATCAATGGCTATTTCCTGTGTAAACGAAAAGAGTCCCATATTTATTATTATTTTTTTTTAATGTTTAAAATGACGAATGCCCGTCATTACCATGCTTACCTTGTTTTTGTTGCAATATTCGATTGACAAATCATCTTTGATGGAGCCGCCGGGTTGAACAACGGCCGTAATTCCCGCATCGTGAGCGATTTCCACACAATCGGGGAAAGGGAAAAACGCATCGGAAGCCATTACAGCGCCTTTCAAATCGAAACCGAACGAATGGGCTTTTTCGATGGCTTGACGAAGTGCATCCACGCGCGATGTCTGCCCTACTCCACTCGCACACAATTGCTTAGCTTTCGCCAAAACAATTGCATTGGATTTTGTATTTTTGACTAATTTGTTGGCAAACAACAAATCTTCGATTTCCTGCGTGGTGGGAGATGTGGTCGTTACCGTTTTTAAATCGTCGGCCGTTTGAATGTTTAAATCCTTGTCTTGCACTAAAACACCGTTGAGCAACGAGCGAAATTGCAGTTTTTCACCGGCTGTTTGCTTTTGAATCAGGATGATTCGATTTTTCTTCTGTTTCAGGATTTCCAAAGCCTCAATATCGTAAGCCGGAGCGATAATCACTTCAAAGAAAATTTTGTGGATTTCTTCAGCTGCCGCAGCGTCGATTTTTGCATTGCAAATCAATACGCCGCCGAAAGCGGAAACCGGATCGCCGGCCAACGCCGCTTCCCAAGCCTCTTTAACCGTTGTGCGTGAAGCGATTCCACATGCGTTGTTGTGTTTCAAAACGGCGAATGTCAATTCGTCAAATTCCGAAATCAAATCGACGGCCGCGTTAATGTCTAATAAATTATTGTAAGAAATTTCCTTGCCTTGCAGTTGTTCGAACATCGCATTCAAATCGCCGAAGAAGACAGCTTTTTGGTGCGGGTTTTCGCCGTAACGCAAACGGTTCACTTCATCCGAGGCCTGACGGAAATAGGAATTTTCGCCCGCATCGAAATAATTGAATATGGCTGTATCGTAACCCGAAGAAACGGCAAAGGCTTCTTTGGCAAACCATTTGCGGTCGGCCAAATCGGAAGAAGCTCCCTTTTCTGTAAGCAATTGATTAAAAGCGAGATATTGCGCTTTGGAAGCTACAATAATCACATCATTAAAGTTTTTAGCGGCGGCGCGAATCAGCGAAATTCCGCCGATGTCGATTTTTTCGATAATATCCGCTTCGCTTGCACCGGAAGCCACCGTTTCACGGAAAGGATACAAATCGACAATAACCAAATCAATTTCGGGAATTTCGTATTGTGCGATTTGTGCTTGGTCGCCTGCGTTTTCGCGACGGTTCAAGATTCCACCGAACACTTTGGGATGCAAGGTTTTAACCCGGCCACCCAAAATCGACGGACAACCGGTTAAGCCTTCCACCGATTGACAGGGAAAACCCAATGATTCAATAAAACTTTGGGTGCCTCCCGTTGAATAGAAAGCCACCCCATCGTGATGCAATTTTGTTAAAATGTCCTCTAATCCGTCTTTATGATATACCGAAACGAGTGCGTTTTTAATTTTTTTGGGAGCAGTCATGCTTAATAAATTATTATTTTATTTTAAGCCTGCAAAATTAAACAATTCCATTGAAATAAGCAATGGAATTGTTTAATAAAATTGTTTATAATCAATTAATTATTTATGACAAGGCTGCAATCGCCGATCCAATCAGGTTGGCATCTTCCAATCGGCTGACATGGAAATGGATATGTTCCAAGCCAAAAGCGTCTAAATAAACTGTTAAATACTTCTTAACC
>JAISWY010000280.1 GCA_031270925.1 Candidatus Symbiothrix sp. | reverse complement strand
CGTCTTTCGCTCTCGTTAATAGCACCTCAAAAAAAGAATTAACCAAGAGAACATTGAATTGTTGTTTTTCAATTTTTGTATTACTTTTGCACTATGAATCGAAATTCGCAACAAATAGACGCCCTATTCTGGAAAATCGCACTCAACGACGACGAAGCGGCTTTTCACGAATTATTTGTTCAGTTTTTCGCCCCGCTATGCGTTTTCGCCATGCGCTATATTCCGAACAAGGAAGTCTGCAAAGATTTGGTGCAGGAACTCTTTTTCAAATTATGGAAAAACCGGAAAAATATCCAATTACACAGCTCGATGCGCAATTTGCTGGTTTCCGGAGTGAAAAACGCTTGCATCGACTACCTGCGTAAACAGGAACTGGAACAATCGTACCTGCAAAAAATGGAGGAACATTATCTCGAAAACCGGGAAAAAGACGAAAATTTATATTCGGTTGTCGAATTACAGGAAATGTTGTCGGCCGCACTCGCCCGTTTGCCCGAACATATCCGCCATGTCTTTGAACAGAATCGGTTTGAGGGCAAAACATACGCCGATATTGCCGAAGAACATCATTTGTCGATTAAAACCATCGAAAGTTATATGACCAAGGCTTTGAAACACCTCCGCACGGAACTCAAAGATTATTATTCGTTCGTGCTATTGTTTTTGTAAATCTTCCATTTTAGCACGGGGTATTTTTGGACTACCTGCAAAAAAACGGTGGTTTGCATATAAAGCGATTGGGAACTTATAAAAGATTAAGAAACTCCGTCAAATTCCGCTCCTGCTCAATGCCCAGTTTTTTACGCAGGCGATTACGCGCCGATTCGACACTACGGACTTCCTTAAACGTGATAGCCGCAATCTCTTTCGAAGAAAGACCTAATTGTAGCAAGGCGCAAAGCCGTTTTTCCTTGACGGTTAGACCCGGATATTGTTTTTCCAAATTTTGATAAAACGAAGGATGCACTTTTTCGAAATAATAACTAAATTCTTCCCAGTTATCCGTCGAGTTCCTGTTGTTTAATTTGTTGATTATCATTCGTATCGAATCTTTGCTGTGCCGCTCTTTTACTTCTAATAACACTTGTTTCAAATCGGTTAGCAAATCTGCAATAAATTCGTTGTGCTTGGTTTGCGACAAAGTGAACGACGTTAATTCCCTGTTTTGAAGTTCGAGCCTGTTGCTTAATTCCTGTTCTTTTTGCTTTTGCAGTTCTTTTTCCTTTTCGTGCAATTCGTTTTGTTGCTGTAGTAACAATTCTTCGTTTTTCCGTTCGCGTTCTTTGTTTTTTGAATAATTAATCAGGTATAAAACTGCGATAATCAACACAATAACGATTGCTGCAAAGATAATTCGCTGTCGGTCGGAAGCCAATTTTTGCAAACTGATGTTTTTGATTTCCGTTTCCGTTTCTCTGTTTTTCTTTTCGGCCAGATACATGCGTTCCATGTTGCTGATTTTCTGCCGGTTATCTTCCGACAGAATCGAATCGTTGATTTCGATGGCCGTTTGCAGCGTCTGATAAGCTTGGCCGGTTTGACCGTCGCGCTTGTAAAAATGCGCCGCCTCGTTCAAAATATGACTTTCGATGTATTTATTGTTGATTTTGCGCGCTTGTGCTACCGCTTTTTCGATGTACAGGCGGGCGGATTCTTTTTGGCCGGTTTTTTCGCAGGCTTTGGATAGCATGAAATAGGTTTGTACCAAATCGTTGTTCAAACCCAGATTTTCCTGATTGAGACGTGCATTATTTAAGTATGAAAACGCCAGATTCACATCGTTTTGCAAAAGATGCAGGTGGGCGATATTGGTTTGCATAAAATAGTAGAGATTGGCATCGTGTTCTTTATTAAGTTGTTGGATGGCCAACAGAGCGCAATCCAAGGCTTTATCGTATGCTTTCCGCTTGACGTAAATGCCGCCCAAATTGTTGTAATTATTGAATAATTCAATTTTGTTTTCCGCTTTTTCGTTGATTTCGATGGCTTTTTGGAAATATTCTTCGGCAGTATCCATTTCGCCGTGGTTGTAGTGGATGGCGCCGATATTGTTGTAGATTCGCCCTTTGGTGTTTTCCAAATGGTATTCTTCGGCCAAAGCGAGGACTTCGCGGTAAAAGTCGGCGGCGTGATTCCACATGCCCATCTCTTCGTGGGCGGCTCCCAGCGATATCTGAAGCGAAATGAGCGACTTGATTTCGTCGTTCGTGAGGTGTTTCAACTGCTTGTAATAATTGACTGTTGTAGAAAATAATTCGATAATTGGAATCAGTTTGCCTTGCTGATGGAATACTTCGCCGGTTCGATTCACGATCTGGATGAATGCCGGTTCGGTAAGCGATTCGGTGAGAATCAATGAATCGAGCAGAAATACTGTTCTTTCTACATTCCGGTTCGGTTCATACTCTTTTTGAGCAATTTGTTTGAATTGTTTTAATATTTCACGCTGTTTGTTTACATTCGCTTGACAAAAAAGAGCGAATGTCAGGGAAAAAATAATACATACCGATCTGTTTCTCCACATATTTGATTGTTTTTGCTTCCTAAGTTAAATGTCGCAAAGATAATGCAATATTTTAAATGTAAAAAATAGTTTATTGTTTTTCAATCGATTATATATGGATGCTGTAGTTTTTCCACACTGCGTTAAAAATTTGAAGTAGTCAAATGCGGGTGATATATTTTGCAAAAAGAAAGCAAAACTCTATTTTTACGAAAAATTTGATAATAAAGCGAAAATTTGAATTTGTTAAAATACCAATATTGTGGTATTGACAAGTGATATTTTTTAATGGTAATTTTGCCGATAAAATATTAATGTTTATATTATGAAAATATGCTTACTGTTTTCGATGTTTCTTCTTGCAACAGGAATGAGTGCACAGCAACACGTTTCAACCGAAGTTCAAAAGAAAAACATTTTGCTCGAGGAATTTACGGGCATCCATTGTGGAAATTGTCCGGACGGGCATAAAATCGCCAATAATTTGGCTGCCGCTCAAGAAGGCATTGTTTATACCATTGCCATTCATTCGGGACATTATGCTGTTCCGAATGTTGGCGAACCCGATTATCGTATTCCCGAAGGTGAAGCGATTGATACTTATTTCGGAGTGAATAGTAGCTACGGTTATCCCAGCGGAACGATCAATCGCCGTCAGTTGCCTTCATATCCTTACGTGCTGAATCGTGGCGTGTGGACAAAAGCCGCCAAATATGTGCATGCCGAAGATGCACCGGTTAATTTATGGATGAACGCAAGTTTCGACGGCAATTCGCGCCAACTGACTATCGACGTGGAGGCTTATTATACTGCCGATTCCGATTCCGCCGAAA
>JAISWY010000226.1 GCA_031270925.1 Candidatus Symbiothrix sp. | reverse complement strand
TATCCCCCAATCGCTTCGCTTCATTGGGGGTTATTAACATTCAGACCTGCGGTCTGTCGCTTCTGCTAAACACTGGGGGTTGCAACTGAGCCCTGTTCCCTCCCTTTTTCCTCTGCCCGTCCCGTCATGTCGAGCGCAGTGAAGCGAAGTCGAGACATCTGCTTTTAATTGAGCTGCCTTGAAAAATCTTAACCATAGAACATAACTTTTTGCAAACCACGAAAATTTCCGTACTTTTGTCTTTCAATTAAAATTATCGAAATGGAAAACAAACGCTTGCAAAAAATAGAACGCCTGATTCAAAAGGAATTGAGCGAAATCTTTCTACTGCAAACCAAACAGTTGCCGGGAGTGATGGTAACGGTTACCAAAGTACGGATGAGTCCCGATTTGGGCTTGGCAAAAGCCTATTTAAGCATTTTTCCATCCGAACGGGGAGCCGAATTGTTCGAGAACATTCATCAGAATAAAAAATCAATTCGCTTCGAGTTGGGCGGCCGCATAGGAAAACAAGTGCGCCGCATCCCCGAATTGGCTTTTTTCATCGACGATTCGATTGATTATTTAGAAAATATCGACCAACTGCTTCGTTCGTGAATCCGGCATTCTACATAGCCAAACGCTATCTTTTCTCGAAAAAGTCGCACAACGCCATCAATATTATTTCGATGGTGGCGATTTGCGGATTGACGGTCGCAACACTTGCAACGGTTTGCACGCTATCGGTTTTCAACGGTTTTCGCGAGTTTGGGGCGAGCATGTTCGGGGTTTTCGATCCGGAATTGAAAATAACGCCTGCGAGTGGAAAAGTATTTAATCCCAATTCGGATAAATTCCTTGAAATCAAAAACTTACCTGAAATTGAAGTCATTTCCGAAACCCTCGAAGACAATGCCTTAATGGTCTATCGTGAACGACAAATGCCGGTTATGCTGAAAGGCGTTTCCGACAATTTTGCACAATTGGTTCCGATTGAACAAGCCCTTTTTGGCGGAAAATTAGAGTTGCACGGCGAAACATCTTCCTTGGCGACTTTGGGCGTGGGTGTGGCCGCCGTTTTGGGAGTAAACGCCAATTATCTTTCCGCGCTGGAGATTTATGCGCCGAAACGGAACGCAAAAGTAAACATGACCAATCCTTTGGCGAATTTCAAGCCCGAATACGCCTATATCGGCGATTTGTTTATACTGAACGAGCCGGTTTACGACGATAATTACGTGCTGGTTCCAATCGCTCTGGCGCGGAATTTATTCGATTACGAAACGGAAGTCAGCGCTTGGGAAATCAAGCTGAAAGCGGGCGTTTCGTTATCGGAAACAAAACAGAAAATCCGTCGGTTGGCGGGCGAAAACTTTGTCGTAAAAAACCGCTTCGAGCAACAGGAAGAGGCTTTCCGGATGATCAGCATCGAAAAATGGGTAACATTCCTGATGCTCTGCTTCATTTTGTTGATTGCCGCCTTTAACCTTATCGGCTCGCTATCGATGTTGATGGTCGATAAGAAAAACGACATCACCACATTGCGCAATCTGGGCGCCAACAACCGCTTGATTTCCCGTGTTTTCCTTTTTGAAGGATGGATGATTTCGGCTGTTGGAGCCGTTACAGGCCTTATCGCAGGCATTTTGCTTTGTTTCGGACAACAATATTTCGGTTGGATTAAACTCGGTACAAGCGGGATGTTTGCCATCGACGCATATCCCGTAAAAGTGGAAATCACGGATTTGCTCATTATTTTTGCCGCAGTATTGACCATCGGCTTTTTGGCAGTTATCTATCCGGTGCGTTATTGGATGAAAAACGAATGAGCGACCGATTGCAATAGCTTCCTTTCTTTTTCAATGGCTTTTGTTTCCAAAGCATCGGCTTCGGAGCGTAATTTTTCGATGTATTCCGTATCTTGCAAAGCGTTTAGGTTGATACGGACATTCAACAAAGCTCCTAAAGCGGCCGTCCGCGCACACATCATCGCCACGCAAGCATCGGTTATTGCATTTTGGTTGCCCATTTTGGCAACGATGGCGATAAAATCCATCAGGCGACAGGCTTTTTGCGCCGTTTGCAAGGGAATTTCGGCGGCGATTTTCGTAGCTTCCCGTATGCGTTGCGAGCGAAGGGCTTTTTCCTCATCGGTTTCTTTCGGCAGCTTGTAAGCGGCAAAAACCGTGTCGTAGGCATCGGAATCGCGGTCGATTAGTTGTGCCAACTCATCCAAATAGGAATTGAAAACGGCTGCCAGTTCTTTCATGTTTTCTTCCACATCGGCGTATTTTTTCCGTCCGACAGTCAGGTTCGTAATCATTTGACTTAATGCGGCTGCCAATGCTCCGCAGAGGGCGGAAACGCTACCGCCACCGGGAACAGGATCATCTCCGGCGGTGGTTAGTAAAAATTCTTTAACTGTCAATTCTTGTAATTGCTTCATAAATAGCTATTTATATTTACAATATTATTTCCATACGGCAAAACCCGTTCCACACAATTCATTCCTATGTGATAAGGCAAAAACCGGTAAGACGGATATTCCAAAACAATCAAGTTTCCTCGTTTTCCGACGTTGATACTGCCGATAGTATCCGCCCGTCCCAAAGCCGCCGCCGCATTGATAGTCAGCGCCGTAACTGCTTCTTCGGGCGAGAGTTGCATATAGATGCAAGCCAAAGCGATGGTCAACGGGATAGAGGCCGTGAAGCAACTGCCGGGGTTGAAATCGGTCGCCAAAGCTACGGCGCAACCGGCGTCAATCATCTTCCGCCCCTGCGCGTAGTTTTCTTTTAAGGAAAAGGCGGTGCAGGGCAAAAGGGTTGCCACGGTATTGCTTTCGGCTAAGGCGCGAATACCTTGTTCGGATGCCTGCAACAGATGATCGGCCGATAAAGCGCCCAATTCGACGGCCAACTCAGCGCCGCCTGTTGTTGCAATTTCGTCGGCATGTAACTTGATTTGAAATCCCATCCCTTGCGCTTCGGATAGGAAACGACGCGAGTTTTTGATTCCGAAAACGCCTTTTTCGCAGAATATATCGCAATTTCCGGCCAAATTTTCTTGGCGGATAACCGGCAAAACTTCGCGCAACATGAAATTGATGTAACCGTTTTCGGAAAATGGTTTTGGGATGGCGTGTGCGCCCAAATAACTCGGAATCACTTCGACCGGATGTTCTACATTCAAGGATTGCATCACGCGCAGTTGCTTTAATTCGGTTTCTTTGTCCAATCCGTAGCCGCTTTTTCCTTCGACGGTAGTAACACCCATCGCCAACATCTTATCCAAGCGCCGTTTCGCCCGGAATTTCAGTTCTTCAAACGAGGTTTGGCGTGTGGCTTCAACGGTGCTGTAAATGCCGCCGCCGCGCTCCATGATAGACATGTAGCTGTCGCCGCGCATCCGCCACGCAAATTCTTCTTCGCGATAACCGCCGAAAACGAAATGGGTGTGCGAATCGACGAATCCGGGCAGCACGGCTTTGCCCGTAGCGTCGATCATTTCGTAATCATCCGGGTTGTCAATCGGAAAATCGTCTTCGGTTTTTCCGACGAAAACGATTATGCCATTGCTTACGACCACTTTTCCGTTTTCGATAATGCCTAAATCGGACATCGCCTTACCGTGTTTGGCCGAGAAGCCCGAACAAGTTACCAATTGTGTGATATTTTTGATGATGCAGTTCATCCGTGTTCTACTTATTCTATTAAATGCGATTCCAAGATTTGTTTTGTCGAGAAATTTTCCAATCCCAAATAGTAAGAAGCGGTATCGACAAGGGCTTGCAAAGGGACTAATCCGATGAGTTCGCAACCGGCCACATTCACGCCGTAGCGTTGCGCTTCAAAACGCACCATTTCAACGGCTTGATAGATGGCCGTTTTCGTATAATCCGTCAAATTCATCGATACTTGAACCCTGTTTTGGCCATTCAAATCAACGCCCATGGCCTTGCAGAAACGCAATCCGCCGCCGATGAAACGGACTTTTTTCGCGATTTTATCGGCAATCTCCAAATTTGTTGTATGCAGATTCACGTTGAACGCAATTAAAGGCATCCGGGCGCCTACGATGGAAGCGCCGGCAGTAGGATGAGGTTCTCCGGGGCCGAAATCGGGTTTCCATTCAGGCAATTTCATTTTTCCGACCAATCCTTCAAATTCGCCTTTGCGGACGTTCGCCAAATTCTGACGATGTTCAGCAGAAGCCGATTTTTCATACAAATAAATGGGCAAATCGTATTTTTCGGCCAATCTTTGGGCTACATCCTTGGCCAAAGCGTCGGCCTCGTCCATCGTCATACCTTTGATAGGGATAAACGGAATCACATCGGCGGCGCCCATTCGCGGGTGCTGACCTTGGTGTTTTGTCAAATTGATTTCTCGGACGGCGATTCCGACGGCTTCGATAAGCGTATTTTTCACGGCTTCGGCTTCGCCAATCAGGGTAACGACCATCCGGTTGTGGTCTTTATCACTGCTGTAATCAAGCAGTTTGATGTTTTCCTTGGCACGGAAAGCGCTCACGATGCGTTCTACTTTTTCCAAATCGCGTCCCTCGCTGAAATTGGGGACACATTCTACAATTTTATCCATTTTGCTGTTCGATTTAATTTGTGTTTGCACCGGTGTGTGGCATTGTAATCACTAATTTTCCCGGATGTTTTTCGTTCATTTCGCGGCATACTTCCATTGCGTGCGGGTTTCGCGCCCAAGAGCGGCGGGCAACGCCACTCATCACATCCCAAAGTATGGCGGTTTTGAGGATTTCGTCCACCCGTTCGCTACCGTCCAATACCATGCCGAAACCACCGTTGATGGCTTTGCCGATGCCCACGCCGCCGCCGTTGTGCAGTGCGACCAGACTCATGCCGCGGGCAGCATTTCCGGCAAAGCATTGCACGGCCATATCAGCCATAACGTTGCTGCCGTCTTTGATATTGGCCGTTTCGCGGAATGGCGAATCGGTGCCGCTCACATCGTGATGGTCGCGGCCGAGCATGATGGCTCCGACTTCGCCCCGTCGCACCATCTCGTTGAAACGCAAGGCGATAGCCAAGCGACCTTCGGCGTCGGAATACAAAATGCGGGCTTGCGTGCCGACGACTAAATTATTTTTTTCCGCATCGCGAATCCAGTTATAATTGTCGCGGTCTTGTCCTCGCCGGTTTGGGTCGATGCAATCCATGGCGGCGCGGTCGGTGCGAATCAAATCGTCGTGTTTTCCGCTCAGGCAGACCCAGCGGAAAGGGCCGTAGCCATAATCGAACAATTCCGGCCCCATAATATCTTCTACATAAGATGGCCAGATGAATCCGTCTTTCCCGTCGCTGCCGTTTTTGGAAATTTCCTTTACGCCGGCATCGTAAATCGCTTTCATAAAGGAATTTCCGTAATCGAAAAAATACGTTCCCTTGTTTGTTAATTTTTTGATGACTTCATAATGGCGGCGCAACGATAAATCGACCAATTGACGAAATTTCGGACGATCTTCCTTCAATAATTGGGTGCGCTCTTCAAACGAAATCCCCGCGGGACAATAGCCGCCTTCATACGCCGCATGGCACGATGTTTGGTCGGAAAGTAAATCAATCCGGATATTATTCTTATCGGCGTATTCCAATAAATCGATGATATTTCCGTGAAAGGCAATCGAATACGGATGTTGTTCTGAAATAGCTTGTTGCGCCTGCTTAAAAGCCTGTTCGGGCGAATCGGCAACGGCTTTTACCCAAGCCTGATTGTAGCGCGTTTCGATGCGCGACCAATCGACTTCGGCAATAATGGCCACGGCTCCGGCGATTTCGGCCGCTTTGGGTTGTGCGCCGCTCATGCCGCCCAATCCCGACGAGATAAACAATTTTCCGCGCAAATCGCCGTCGGCCGTAACACCCAATTTCAATCGTCCGGCGTTCAATAAGGTATTGAATGTGCCGTGGACAATGCCTTGCGGGCCGATGTACATCCATCCGCCGGCAGTCATCTGTCCATAATTGGCGACGCCCATTTGTGCGGCGATTTCCCAATCATTCGGATTATCGTATAAACCGACCATCATCGAATGAGTAATGATGACGCGGGGCGCATTGGGATGCGACGGAAACAATCCCAGTGGATGTCCCGATTCGATAACCAAAGTTTGCTCACGGGTAAGTATTTGCAAATATTGCTTGATGAGCCGGTATTGCATCCAGTTTTGACAGACCTGACCGGTTTCGCCGTAAGTAACCAATTCATAAGGATATAGAGCAATATCGAAACACAAGTTATTGTCGATCATTACTTGAAAAGCCTTGCCTTCGATGCAGTTGCCTTCGTATTCGTCGATCGGTTTGGGGCGAATGTCGCCTGCGGGACGGTAGCGATAGGCGTAGATTCGACCGCGAGTTTGCAGTTCTTCTTCCAGTTCCGGTCGGATTTGCTTATGCAGTTCGGCGGGAACATAGCGGAGCGCATTTTGCAAGGCAATTTCCTTTTGCGACGACGACAAGCGAAAGCCACGGTCGGGGGCTCTGCGAATACCTTCTACGAAAGCCGGATATTCCGGTAAAAAAGCGGGCAGGCTAAGCATTTTTGTGGTTTTTTGAGTTTGTAAATCTAAGAAAATCAAAGCAGGCCGATACATTTGTCCAGACTGTTTTCCCATTGAGGAATCGCCAAGTTGAACGTTTGCTTGATTTTCGTTTTATCCAAAACGCTATACATTGGCCGAGCCGCTTTGGTCGGATATTGATCGGTCGGAATCGGATGCACGGTACACGCGGTAATGCCGGCCAATTCGTGAATTTTTTGCGTAAACTCAAACCAAGACGTAATGCCTTCGTTGCTGTAATGGTAAATTCCGGCGGGGAAATTTTGATTTTTTTCGGAAAAATTGATAATGGAAAGTAAAGCTTGCGCCAAATCGGCAGCGTAAGTAGGCGTTCCTTTCTGATCGGAAACCACATTCAAATCCGAACGCTCTTTTCCCAAGCGAATCATCGTTTTGACAAAATTATTGCCGTAAATCGAATAGAGCCAAGCTGTGCGCACGATAATACTTTCGGGACAAACCTGCAAGAGAATTTCTTCGCCGGCGCGTTTGCTTTTTCCGTAAACCGATTGCGGATTCGTCGGATCGGTTTCAATGTAAGGACGATTGCCGTCTCCTGCGAAGACATAATCAGTCGAAACGTGGAGGATTTTCGCTTTGCCGACGGCTGCTTCCGCCAAATTCTGCACAGCATCGCGGTTGATTTTGTAACACAAATCCGCATCATCTTCCGCTTTATCCACGGCGGTATAGGCGGCGCAATTCACGACATAATCGATTTGATTTGCGCTTACAAAATCACTAATCGCTTGTTTATCGGTTAAATCCAATGTATCAATATCGGTCGGAAAGAATCGCAATTCGGGATAATTTTCAAAAAGATTGCTTAATTCGCTACCCAATTGTCCTTTTGCGCCTGTAATTAGAATGTTTTTTGCCATAATATTCATTTGTAGAATGTGCAAAGTTAGCATTAAATTTTCGATTACACACTTTATTTCTTTTATAAACGTACAAAACTCCGTTTTACCGGCTGAATTAAAATTGGATGTCTCGACTTCGCTTCGCTCCCTTGGTCGACATGACGGGACGCCGCGTCATGTCGAGCGTAGCGAAGTCGAGACATCTGATTCACACATTGATTATCCCTGTACTTACAACAATAGCACCTCAAAAAAGATTTAACCACAACTTTTCGTATGAAATTTGTATAATTAAGCCTTATTTTATTTATCTTTGCAGCCGAAAAAGCAATAAACACAAGAAGTTGAAAGTATCAATTAATAATTAAAAAAAAAGAAATGAAGAAGTGTAATCTTTTATCACTGTTACTCATTATAATGGGAGTAGCAAGTGCAAACGCACAAGTTAGTATCGGCGGCAGTTCCACAGACAACCCCCACGAGGGCGCTATCCTCGATTTGAAAAGCGCCAATCAGGG
>JAISWY010000250.1 GCA_031270925.1 Candidatus Symbiothrix sp. | reverse complement strand
GGTAATCGTAAGAATCTTTCGGTAAGATAGTTAGCAACAAATCCAAATACTTGTTTTTGAGTTGAATAAAGCGATCGACTTCTTCATCGGAAGCATTTTCATTCCAATAGGTATAAACTTCCACCAAACGGTTGTAATAAGCGGCCAATTGCGGAACGGTCGGTAAATTGGAGAGAGGAATGGAAAGCAATAATTTTTCTGCGTCCGAAAAGCGGGCGAAAACGGCGTACATACGCGCCAAACGCATTTTACATTCGCTGATCCAATAGGTATTATGGTTTTTCTCGGCCATTTGCAAATGCAGTTTGACATACACCATCGCCGAATCGCAAATATAAGCTTCGTATTCTCCAAATAGTTGAGAATAAAGATGATAGATGTCCTCATCGGAAACGGCTTCTTTCAATTGTCCTTTTAACCGGGCAATGCGTTCTTCTTTTTGCCGGTCGTATTCGGCTTCCATTTTAATTGCATCATCCAACTGCAACAATAAATAATCTATTTTGCTACTTCCAAAAATAAAAGTTAAACAACAGAAATACAAACAAATAGCAATAAAAATCCGCTTTAAATTTTTCATATTAATATTAAATTATCTATTCTATCACTAAAAAATAGTCGATCTGTAAGCCGGATTCTGTATTCCGAAACGGAATGTCTGCCATTTATCTCGATCGAATGTCGCCATCCGACTCCAGCAATCTACCCCCCGGCATCGGACGAGCCATCCTACATGCGCCGGTGTACATGATCTTGCAACCCCTAAGTTGTACGGCTTCCAATATTGCTACCGGAACCGGTAAGCTCTTACCTTACCTTCTCACCCTTACCTGACAAAAAAGCCCGGCGGTTATTTTCTTCTACTTAACTCTGCCCTCGCGAACAGCTATCCGTTAGATAGTAGGGCGCTCTATGTTGTCCGGACTTTCCTCTTTTTAAGAAAAAGCGGCAGACCGATCGACTATTGACTGCAAATATACGGATTTTTCTTAACTCCACGAGAATCGCGCAAAAGAAATTTATCGAAAGATTGCCGGAAATATTCAATTCTCGCGAAAAAAACTTGGTTGCTTCATTCGGGATGATATGTAAATTGTAAATTGCGCGAATTTACAGCAAATAATTTACACTCACCCTCAGGAATTTACACCGACAAATAAATTGTTAATAAACAAATCGTAAATCACACGCCGTGTAAATATAATTGTCCGCGTTAAGAATATTAAAGATATATATTGCTAAAAACCAAGAAATAATGATTCATTTTTGAACTAAAAAATAAGGGATTTATTCTAATTTGTAAATAATAAGTGTAAATCATCGGTTTTCAGTTAATTTTTAGACTGTAATCAACTAAAACCCAGATAAATATAACGCATATTGAAAGTAAATAAATAAGTGTTATTTTATCTATTTACACTTTCGTTGTAAATCGCTGTTAATACTGTAAATTGAAAACTGTTCAAAAATTTACAGTGAATAAATTTTGAAATGTAAATTATTTTATTTACATTTGTCGCCTGTATGTAAATTATAACAGATAACGAAATATAAAAATGGAATTTTGGGTTGAAAATCAAAGAGTTAAGCAAATTATGGAATCTAAGCGAATGATTCCTGCTACTTTTGCAGACACAATTGGAATCGACCGGGCTACTATTGTTAACTTGATAAGTAAAGGTCGAACAAAACACGACGGGACTCGGTATTTTCCTAAAGTCTCGGAAAATGTAATCAACTCCATCTTAAAAACTTTTCCCGACATCAATCCCAATTGGCTGCGGGAAGGTATCGGCCCGATGTCGTTGAATGATAAAACGAAATTAAATCCCACTTCGGAACGTTATTTGTTCTCCGATAATTTTACGGAACCGGCCAAATCTACGGCTGCACCGGAGTATCACAATGCGCCTAAAACCAGTGGAAGAACGATTCAAATCAATGAAAATCAATTTAATATACCACCCACAAACAAGAATAAACAAATTGAGCGAATAATCTTTTTTTATACAGATGGAAGTTGTTGGGATTATATGCCTGCTAAAACAACATAATTTTGGGTAATTCGAAAATTTCAAGTAATTTTCTTCTATAAATTTCGCCGGACATTTTTATGCGTTTGTGTATAATTGAGAATTTTATTCTACCTTTGCATCCTGAAAATTAAATGCTTCAATGAAAAAATACATCGACGATTGGGTGGTGCGCGAAAATAGAAAATTAACCGACCACGCTTTCCTCTTAAAATTACAATTGAACCGCGAATTACCGGAAATACACGCCGGCCAATTCGTACAAATTTTGGTCGAAAACGCCGAAAACGTCTTTCTTCGTCGGCCGATTTCGATTCATTCGGTCGATCCGGAAACCCGTACAATGGATTTATTAGCGCAAATAGTTGGTAAAGGAACATGTAAATTAGCCAATTTACATGTAAATAGCAGTGTAAATTTAATTTACCCTTTGGGTAATGGATTTACAATCCCAATCAATAATAAACAACAGAAACTACTTCTAATCGGTGGTGGCGTCGGTATAGCTCCTTTGCTATTTTTGGGACAAACACTTAAAAAACAAGGGTTTACACCTATTTTCTTATTAGGCGCTCGAAGTGCAAAAGATGTGCTGCTATTGACCGAATTTCAACAAACAGGCGAAGCATATATCACAACCGAAGATGGCAGTTTGGGCGAAAAAGGCTTTGTGACTAATCATTCGTTACTTGCATCGGGCGATTTCGATTTCATTTACACTTGCGGCCCGCAAGCGATGATGCTTGCTGTGGCGCATTATGCAAAACAACATCAAATTTCGTGTGAAGCATCGCTCGAAAACCGGATGGCCTGCGGCATCGGAGCGTGTTTGTGTTGTGTGGAAAAAACAATTCAAGGCAATCTTTGCGTATGTACGGAGGGACCTGTCTTTAATATCAACGACTTATCATGGCAGATTTAAATGTAAATATCGGAAAATTGCACTTGAAGAATCCGGTTCTAACTGCTTCTGGTACATTCGGTTACGGAATCGAATATGCCGATTTTATGGATTTGTCCCGCATTGGCGGCATTTTTGTAAAAGGAACCACTTTGCATCCGCGCGAAGGCAACGACTATCCACGGATGGCCGAAACGCCGTCGGGAATGTTGAATGCCGTGGGTTTGCAGAATAAAGGAGTAGATTATTTTATCAATGATATTTACCCGAAAATCAAGGAGATAGATACAGAATTGATGGTCAATGTGAGCGGTTCGACCATTGATGATTATGTCGCTTGCGCCGAAAAAATCAACGAATTGGACACGATTCCGGCCATAGAGTTGAATATTTCCTGTCCCAATGTGAAACAAGGCGGGATGGCGTTCGGAACCACTTGTGAGGGAGCTTCGGAGGTCGTTCGCGCCGTGCGGAAAGTCTATCATAAAACGCTGATAGTAAAGCTTTCTCCCAATGTTACAGACATTGCATCTATTGCCCAATCCGTTGAAACAGAAGGAGCTGACGCCGTTTCTTTAATTAATACTTTATTGGGAATGGCCATCAATATCGAAACTCGAAAACCGGTTTTATCAACCGTAACCGGCGGATTATCCGGTCCTTGCGTAAAACCTGTTGCCTTACGGATGGTGTATCAATGCTATAAAGCCGTGAAAATTCCCATCATCGGTTTGGGTGGAATATCCAATTGGCAGGATGCAATCGAGTTTATACTGGCAGGGGCAACTGCCATTCAGATAGGTACTTACAATTTTATTGATCCGGCTATTTCGGTTAAAGTCGTTGAGGGAATTAATGAATATCTGGATCGGCATGGATTCCGGTCGGTACGAGAACTGATTGGCGGATTAGGTTGATGATAATTCATCCAAATAGCACACGAAAAGCTTCCTCTACTTTCCGAACTGCTTTAATTTCAATCTTCAACTTGCTATCATTGAATCCTTTAAGATTATTCTGCGGAATCAATATCTTATGAAATCCCAATTTTTCAGCCTCTAAAATCCGTTGTTCGATGCGATTGACAGGACGAAGTTCGCCAGAAAGTCCCACTTCGCTACACATACAAACTTCGCGTTCGATAGCCACATCCAAATTGGAAGAGAGAACGGCCGCTATTACCGCCAAATCCATCGCCGGATCGTTTACACGCAGACCGCCGGCAATGTTTAAAAATACATCTTTTTGACCTAATTTGAAGCCGACACGCTTCTCCAAGACCGCCAACAACATATTCATGCGTCGAATGTCGAAACCGGTAGAGGAGCGTTGGGGAGTACCGTAAGCAGCCGTGCTGACCAAGGCTTGCGTTTCAATCAAAAACGGTCTAACACCTTCTATTGCAGCCGATATAGCCACGCCGCTTAAACCTTCGTGATTTTGGCTTAGCAACAACTCGGATGGATTATTCACTTCGCGCAAACCGTTCTGCCGCATTTCATAAATACCTAATTCAGAGGTGCTTCCGAAACGATTTTTAATATTTCGTAGAATGCGGTACATATAATGCTGGTCGCCCTCGAATTGCAAAACCGTATCGACAATATGTTCCAAAACCTTGGGGCCGGCGATATTGCCTTCCTTATTAATATGGCCGATGAGAAGGGTGGGAGTGCCGGTTTCCTTGGAGAATTTGAGTAAGGCAGCCGAACATTCACGGACTTGAGTAATACTTCCGGGACTGCTTTCAACTCGCTCTGTATAAACAGTTTGAATAGAATCGACAATTAATAAATCGGGTAGTGTATTGCTGATGTGTGTAAAAATCTGTTCGAGATTGGTTTCACAAACGATAAACAGCTGATCGTTAGTGGCTTCCATGCGTTCGGCGCGTAATTTGAGTTGTTTGGCGCTTTCTTCTCCCGAAACATATAAAGTCTTGTATTTGTGTAGGTTAAGCGCTGTTTGCAATACTAAAGTTGATTTTCCGATTCCCGGTTCGCCGCCAATCAAGACTAAGGAACCCGGAACTAATCCGCCGCCCAAAACGCGGTTCAATTCTTGGTCGTTCATGTCAAAACGCACTTCATTTTCCGTCTGTATATCTTTCAGTAACAAGGGTTTGGATTTCACTTTATCGAAACCTTGCAATTCCGGTAAAATCTGTGCAGGATTGCTTTTTGAGATTATTTCTTCGACGTAGGTGTTCCATTCACCGCAAACAGGACATTTTCCGAGCCATTTAGGTGAGTCGTTGCCGCATTGCGAGCAGACGTAGGCTGTTTTTGTTTTTGCCATAATATATTTTATAGGGGATTGCGGGTCAAGCCCGCAATGACGATACGCTATTAAACATAATAGTAATTATATTGCAACTCGCATTTATTATTTAATAATCCCGCAACGACGTTTTAAGGCCTCCGTTGTAGGTTTTTGCCCACGAAACTTCACGTAAAGATTCATTGGATCTTCCGTGCCTCCTTTGGTCAAAACATTATCATAAAACTTTTTAGCTATTTCCGTATTGAAAATTCCGTTTTCTTTGAAATATGCAAACGCATCGGCATCTAAAACTTCCGACCACTTGTAGGAATAATATCCGGCAGCGTATCCGCCCGAAAAAATGTGGCTGAATGCGGACGAAATTAGAACGCCTTCAACCGTCGGAACAACAACCGTTGGAGCAATCGCCTGTTTTTCAAAGAGGGTTATATCTCCATTATATGGTTCATTTACAGTGTGATAAGCCATATCCAATAAACCAAAACTTAATTGACGCAAACAAGCGTAACCGACATTGAAATTAGCTGCATCCATGATTTTTTGAACCAATTCTTGCGGGATTTTTTCGCCTGTTTCGTAATGAACGGCGAATAAATCCAAATAATCTTTTTCCAATAAATAGTTTTCCATGAATTGCGATGGAAGTTCAACGAAATCACGATAAACGCTTGTACCTGAAAGACTTGGGTAAGTTACTCTTGACAACATTCCATGCAAGGAATGACCAAACTCATGCAAAAACGTCTTTACTTCATCAAATGTTAATAAAGCCGGTTTGGTCGCTGTGGGTTTCGTGAAATTCATCACAATCGAAATGTGCGGGCGAACATCCTTGCCATTATAGAGACCTTGCGCCTTATATTCGGTCATCCACGCACCCGGCCGTTTTCCAACTCTCGGATGGAAATCGGTATAAAGCACGGCAACGAATTTCCCTTCTTTATCATAGACTTCAAACGCTTCTACATCTGCCTGATATACAGGTATTTTTGTGTTTTTCTTAAAGCTGATTCCATACAAACGGCTAGCCAATCCGAACACCCCTTTTTTCACATTTTCCAATTCAAAATACGGACGAACCTTCTCGTCGTTCAATTCAAATTTGCTGTCTTTCAATTTATCGGAATAATACGACCAGTCGTAAGGCTGAATATCAAGCTTTTTTCCTTCTTTTCCGATGGCAAAACCTTGTACTTCACGGTATTCTCCACGCGCCGAACTTTCGAATCCGGTTAAAAGTTCATTCAGTAAGTTATAGACATTCTGCGAGTTAGCTGCCATTCGTTGACGCAAAACATAATCGGCATAGGTTTTGTATCCCAACAAATTGGCGATAGCCAAGCGGGTGTTTACGATACCCGAAATGTTATTCACATTGTTAAATTCGCCGCCGATACATTTGGTATTATAAGCCATGTAAAGTTCCTTGCGCAATTCGCGTTTGAAAGAATACTTCATAAAAGCCACGTAACTCGGTGCAGATAAGTCGAATATCCATCCTTCTTTGTTTTTCGATTTGGCTTTCAAAGCAGCGGCGTCAATCACATCTTGCGGCAATCCGGCCAAATCCGATTCATTCGTTATTAATAAGGTATAAGCGTTGGTGGCTTTCAATACATTTTGTCCAAAATTCAAGGTATATTGGCTTAATTGCGACGACAATTCGCGGTATTTCACTTTACCTGCTTCATCCAAATTGGCGCCGCTATCCACAAAACCATCGAAAGTTTGTTGTAGCAATGTGGTTTGTTCGGGATTCAAGTTTAAGTTCAATTTTTGATCGTAAACCGCTTTCACTCTTTGAAATAAGTTTTCATTTAAAGAAACGTTATTGGAATGTTCGGTCAATTTCGGTTGAATCCGTTGCGCGATTTCCATCATTTCATCCGAGCTTTCG
>JAISWY010000175.1 GCA_031270925.1 Candidatus Symbiothrix sp. | reverse complement strand
TGCTTGACCAATTTGAGTTGCTGCATGACATTTCCCTCCGATTCGGCTTGTTTGATTTGGCGGTTGATGTCTTCCATTTGGCGTTTGAGGATGGCGTCTTTGTAGTTGCAGATTTCGTAGGGCAATTGTTCGTGCAACATTTTTTGCAATTCGGACTTCTGTTCCTCTTCGGTGGCTTGCGGTTTGTTTTTGGAATATATTTTGCTTTCGATGTGGCGGTCGGTCGAAACGTCCACGGCAAAACGGCTGATGTCGAGGTCGGGATGATTCCGGAAATATTCTTCCGCTATGAAATTTCCGGCTTGTGCTTTTTCCACGCCTTCGTTCAATATCCGCACGTACAAAGGATTGGAAAATTCGATTTCATCTTCCTGAAAATCAAAGGCGATAAATTGGATAACCGACATGTCGATACCGTCTGCCGCATCAATAATTCGTTGTTCTCCGTAACGGACAGCGTAATACATGATGTTGCGTTCGTAAGTCTCCAAGGACGATCGGGCGGGTGTTTGAAGTTCCGTTGTCCAATCGGGAAGTTCGTTGGGTAGCGGCGGCGGCAAAGCGTTCGTTTCGGGATTTTCCGGATCGGGATACAATGTTTTTTTCTTCTGTAAAAAGAGTTGATTGCGCTGTTTGGCGATGCTGCGCACCAACACTCGTTCATCTACATCAAGCAGGCGCGAACATTCCTTCACATACACCGAGCGGATGATTTCTTCGGGAATGATGGCGATGGTATTCACGATTTCGGTAATGATTTGCGCTTTTCTTATCGGGTCGTTGCCTGCGTCTTGAATCAGCAATCCGGTTTTGAAATGGACAAAATCGGTTTCATGCTCTTTGATGAAAGCATGAAATTCGGATGCGGAACGGCTTTGTGCGAACGAATCGGGGTCTTCGCCGTCGGGCAGGAGTACCACTTTGATATTTAATCCCGCTTCGAGCAGCAAATCGATTCCTCGAACGGCGGCTTTGATTCCGGCCGCATCGCCATCATACAGAACGGTAACATTATTCGTAAACCGATGAATCAGACGGATTTGACCGGGAGTAAGCGCCGTTCCCGATGAAGCCACTACGTTTTCGATTCCTGCTTGGTGCATCGAAATCACGTCGGTATAACCTTCGACCAGAAAGCAGCGGTCTTGCTTGACCAGCGCTTGCCGGGCGAAATAAATTCCGTATAACTCGTTGCTTTTGTGGTAAATATCGCTTTCGGGCGAATTGAGGTATTTGGCTGCTTTTTCGTCTTTTTTCAAGATGCGGCCACCGAATGCGACTACTTTTCCCACCAAGGTATGCACCGGAAAAATCACGCGCCCACGGAAACGGTCGGCCATGTAATTGTTGTCGCCCACAACGGTTAATCCGGTTTTTTCCAAAAATTGCTTTTTGTAACCTGCTTTTAAAGCGGTCTGCGTGAAAGCGTCGCGGCCGTTCAAGGCGTATCCCAACTGGAATTTGCGAATGATATCTTCGCGAAAACCCCGTTCGCGGAAATACGGAAGACCAACGGTTTGTCCTTCTTCGTTCAAAAATAAGTTTTCGCTAAAGGTTTTTTGGGCGAAATCGTTGAGGATGAAAAGGGCTTCGCGGTCGTTTTGCGCCTGTTTTTGTTCATCGGTCAGTTCAACTTCTTTGACTTCGATATGGTATTTTTTGGCTAAATATTTGAGCGCTTCGACGTAAGTCATCTGTTCGTGCTTCATCACGAAATGCACGGGAGTACCGCCTTCGCCGCAAGCGAAACATTTGCAGATATTTTTGGCGGGCGAAACGGTAAATGAAGGCGATTTGTCGTCGTGAAAAGGACAAAGACCTACGTAGTTCACGCCTTTTTTGCGCAAACTTATGAAATCCGACACCACATCGTAGATTTGTGCGGCTGAGATGATTCTTTCGGTAGTGTAATTGTCGATCATGGATACAAAGGTACGGAAAAAACTTGTGTAAGTCCCGCAATTCGTGTATTTTTGCAGACTTTTACAATTTTATGAAACATTTTTTTATTTCTGTTTTTTTGATAATCAGTAGTTTGATTACTTTTTCGCAATCGCCGAAAGAGGAAATACGGGCGGCATGGATTGCCACCAACTACGGTTTGGACTGGCCAAGTAAGCCCTATAGTAATTCCAACGAAATCAACGACCAGCAAGATGAGATTATCGACATGATCGACCAATTGAGCCGCGCCAATTTCAATATGGTTTTTATCCAAACACGTTTGCGAGGCGATGTGATTTACAATTCTAAGATAGAGCCGGTTAGTCCCTATATTCGTTCGGTCGAAAATAATTGGTCGAAATACGATCCTTTGGCGTTTACGATTGCCGAATGCCATAAGCGCGGCTTGGAGTGCCATGCGTGGTTTGTAACTTATCCGATGGGGCCTGAAAAAGTGAAAGGAGAGGAAAATGAATCGCCGGCGCTGAAACGCAACAAAGACAAGACCAAACGGCATAAAGGCGAGTTTTATTTAGATCCGGGCAATCCGAAAACCAACGATTATCTGGTTTCATTGATTGAGGAAATCGTGAAGAATTACAATATTGACGGCATCCATTTCGATTATGTGCGCTATCCCGACAAATCGTCCGATTTTCCCGACGATAATACGTTCAAACGCAATAAGCGCGGCATCAAAACCAAAGGCGAATGGCGCAAAGACAACATCAACCGTTTCATATATGAAGTGTATGAAGTGATTAAATACTGGAAGCCGTGGGTACAGGTAAGTAGTTCCGTCATTGGATTTTATGATAATCTTCCGAACGAAAAGCGAAAACATTGGACGGCGCTTGGTGTTTCGCAAGACCCCGAAAACTGGCTGGCAGCCGGCAAACACGATTTTATCGTTCCGATGATGTATTATCCCGACGATTTATTTTTCCCTTTTGTTTCGGATTGGAAAAAACGTAGCCATGACCGACATGTAGTTTCAGGTTTGGGATTATTCAAAATCGACGCAAAATCCGATAATTGGAGCACGGAAACAATAAAGAAGCAAATCCGTTTTTCACGCAAACAAGGTTTGAACGGTAATGCATGGTTTCGTAGTAAATATCTGATTAACAACACAAAAAACATCTTAACAGAATTAAAAAACGATTTATACCAACATCCGGCATTGCTTCCTCCGCTGACTTGGCTGGATTCGATTCCTCCTTTTCCTCCGCTGGAAATGGAAGCATCTATCAGCGGTATCTTTCTGTATTTGAATTGGTCGCCGGTATTGCAATGGGAAAATGAAGCGGTTTATTATAATGTGTATCGTTCCGAAACATGGCCGATTGATACGAGTAAAGCCGAAAATCTGGTAATCGCTCGTGTTCCTACCCGTATGGTCTTTTTGCCGCTGAATACAAAAGAAACCGGTTATTATTATGCCGTAACCGCTTATGACCGCTATCACAACGAAAGCGAACTTTCGGATGCAGTTTATTTTGTAACCGGGCCGTATGAAAAATAACTTGAAATTGAGAGCTGCGTACGGTAAGTTCAAATAGTAAATGCAACTAAAGTAATAAAAAACCTCTGTTTGGGGCATGCCCCAACAGAGGTTGAGAAAAGAGTTTTTACTTTGTAGTTGCAATGAAAAATAAAAAACAATTAACTCAGTAGGTCGGCGGCATTACTGCCGCTTTCCCCTCTTCAGAGATTGAACGGCTTTCATTTTCGAGTTCGGAGTTGACCATCAGACTTTGTCAACCCCAGAGGTTTGCCCTCCTTTGTTAGAAGTTACTCTTTTGACAGCTAATGCCTTAGCTTCAAAAGAATTTGTGAGAAGATATTGCAACGATTTAACCTTGCCGTATCTCTTCTCTTGCCCCGTTTTTTTTACATTCGGTGCCTGAAGCTGTCTCCATGCAGAAGCAGAAGCCGTTACTCTGCCTTTATTTCTATACGTCCCGTTTTCAAGCCATCGCCTTTAGCCTCGAAGACCATGGAACTATGGTTGGGCCACGCGTCCGTATCGTAAGGCAAAGGTTCTCCCAGATAATCGAAGCCTGTCCACGCAAACTGCCCCATCGTCCACTCGTAATCGTCGGCCAGTGCAAAATCCTCATCGGGAATATTCGACCATTTGAAGTGCTTTTATACAGGTTCCTCCAAGTCTTAGGTATTATTACGGATACTCATATTATATTTCCAGTTAAATGCATCTTCAAAAATCTCTTGCATAGGGTATAACTTGAAAATCTTAAATGCACATCTTCATTTCAATGTAATTGTTCTGCTTTTCGTATCGCGACTGTTGGA